>NZ_NFHA01000006.1:0-146538 GCF_002159225.1 Flavonifractor sp. An91
TTGCGAGCCAGTGCGCACACTGGCGTGGCAATCCGTTTCCCCGGCAAAAGGGGCGGATTCCCACGAAAAACGGCCGCCCACCGGGCGGCCGTTTTTCTCGGAATGACGGGTCTTTGTACCGGCTGCGCAGTTTGCAGCAGGTCCCCATTTTGTCATCCTGAGCGTCAGGGTCGGATCTTTTCTGCCAGTTTGTCTGCCACAGGAAGATTCTTCGCCCCGCTGGGGCTCAGAATGACCGCTGTATTCTATTTTGCAGCAGGCCTTTTTTGTGCTTCACCCTGTAGGGGCGGCCTTTATGGCCGCCCGCCATATCCCCCATCCACGCAAAAAGGCCGGCGCTGACGCGCCGGCCTTTTACCGTATGGACTTACTTCTGCTGGGTCTTGCGCCACTCGTTGAGGACGGCGCAGAACACCAGGGACAGGAAGCTCTCCTCCGCCTTGGCGGAGCGGGAGGTCAGAGCGATGGGCACCTTGGCGCCCACCACGGCGCCGCAGGTGGTGGCGTGAGCGTGGATGAGCCAGCTCTTCACCAGGATGTTGCCGGCGATCAGGTCCTGAGCGATGATGCCGTCGAAGCCGCCGCCGGACCAGGGGCACTCGTAGTTCTTCAGCCGGCAGGCCTCCTTGGAGATGATGAGGTCGTAGGAGATGGGGCCCCACAGCTCGCAGTCGGCGAAGGGGTGCTGCTTCTGCTCGCTCACCAGGCGCTGGGCCTCGATGGTGTCGGGCATATGGAAGTTGACGTTCTCCACCAGGGCCATCAGAGCCAGCTTGGGATTCTCATAGCCGAAAGCCTTCAGGGCGTCGGCGGTATTCTTGATGATGGCCTTCTTCTGGGTGGGGTTGGGGCTGACGATGATGGTCATGTCGGACAGAGCCAGCAGCTTGGGATACTCGGGGATGGAGGCCAGAGACACATGGCTCATGAGGCGCTCGGTCCGCAGGCCGTTCTTCTTGTCCAGCACGGGCATCAGGAAGTCGCGGGTGGGCATATTGCCACGCATGAGGATGTCGCCCTCGCCGCAGTGGATCACGTCGATGGCGGCCTGGGTCACGTTGTGGCCGGGAGCGGTGTCCACCATGGTGTAGGGCTCCTTGTCCAGGCCCAGCTTCTCCAGCTGCACCATGGTACGGGCCCGGTCGCCCACCAGCACGGGCTGCACAAAGCCCTCCTTCTGAGCCTGGAACAGGCCGCGGAGCATATTCTCGCCGTCAGAACCGGCCAGGACCACGCGCAGAGGAACATTCAGCTTGGGAACACGGCTGATGATATTGTCAAAATTCTTCAATTCCATGGGATGATCCCTCACCTTTCCATTGATGCCGCGCAGCGGCGTTTGTTCTATTATTATACCGGATAGTTTCGGAGAATACAAGGTATTTCCATAGGAATCGGAACAATATTTCCCCTTATAGCGGGGCAATCGTCCCTTTTTTCTCCGCTGTTTCCGTGCCGTGCACAAAAAGACCGCCGCGGGAGGATTTCCCGCGGCGGTCCGGATGGTATGGCTTCTTACTTTGCCACGTTCTCGCAGAAGCGCATGAGGATGGTGGCAACCTCGGCACGGGTGGCGGTGCCGGTGGGATCCAGCTTGCCGCCGTCCTTGCCGGTGATGAGCTGGGCGCCAACCGCCCAGGTCATGCCGTCGGCCGCCCAGGTGGACACGGTGCTGCCGTCGGCGAAGGTGGTCAGGTCGCCCTTGGCGGACACGTCGTACTCCTTGTACCCGGCATAGCGGTACAGGATGGTGGCCAGCTGCTCACGGGTCACGGTGTCATCGGGGGCAAACACGGTGTCGCTGTAGCCCTTGACGATGCCCTCGGCAGCCGCCCAGCGGACCGCCTCGGTGTACCACACGCCGCTCTCCACATCGCTGAAGTTCATGGCGTAGTTGACCACAGGGCTGCCCGCCTGACGCCACAGGATGGTGACGATCATGGCACGATTGGTGGTCATGAGGGGGGCGAAGGTGGTGGAGGCAGTGCCGTCCATCAGCTTGTTGTCGTAGGCGTACTTGACGGCCTCATAGAACCAGTCGTCGGCCTTCACGTCGGTGAAGGGCAGGCCGGTCTCCACAGGGGTGTCGTCCTTGGCAAAGGAGGCCTTCACGGTGACAGCGGAGGAAGGCATAGTGAAGGTATACTTGCCGTCACCCTTGTCGGTGAGCTTGATCTCATTGCCGTTCTTATCGGTAACGGTGAGGGTGTCCAGAGCATAGCCCTCGTCGGCCTTCACAGTCAGGGTGATGGTGAGGCCCTTGTTGGCACGGGTCCGGCTGGCGGTCACAGTGCCGTTGTCGCTGCTTTCCACGGTGATGGCGTAGGAGGTGCTGGAGGAAATCACGCTCCACTGGGCAGTGAGGGTCTCCGTCTTGCTGACGGTGTAGGGGCTCTCCACTTTGTTGCCGTCGGCGTCATACCAACCCAGGAACACATAGCCATCGCGGGTAGGCTCGGGCAGGGTGACGTCGGTGTTTTTCGCCACGGTATACACGGAATTTGTAGTGGCGCCGTCATCGTTGTAGTTCAGGGTAAGGCTGGCGGTGCTATCCGCAGTTGCCTTCAGATCGGTGATGGTATCGCCGGGCTTGGCAGCAGACTGGGCATCCGCCAAAGTCTTGGCATAAGTAAAGGTACCGCCGGTGTGTCCCACTTCATACTGCACAGCGTCAGCCAGATACCCACTCTCGCTGAGGTCCTGTGCAAAGGTACCGCCGGAGATGAACTTTTTATCATTATCAGCAACAAAGGACGCATCAACATCCTGAAGTGCACCTGCAAAATCACCGCCAGTAATGGAAACATTAACGTCCTGTTCAATCTGAGCAGCACTGTTCGCCTGATTACAGTTCATATAGCGAACCGCATACTCCGTTTTGGCAGAGAATGTCCCGCCTGAAATCATAATATTCAGAGGAGCAGAATTATAGCCGGTACCCCTGCATGCAATAATAGTAATGGCATCGCCTGCACTGCCTGCACCAGAGTTGGAACGATAGCCCTCTACCAGCCAATTCTCAGTTATACCCGTATTTCCTTGTCCAACAAAATTGCCACCCTTAATTACCAATGTACCGCTGCATACTTCAATTGCAGAACCGTTCGTACTAATGATATCTGGGCCATTACCATCATCTGTACCGATGGTTAAAGTACCCGCGCTGGGCCAATAGATTGCAGACCGCGAAGACGTAAGTATACCGCCAGTTATTGTAACATTACTGGGATCGCTGCCGCCTGAACGCTGATTGTTCGTGCTGATCGCGTATGTGTTTGCCTTCAGTGTACCGGCCTCCACATTAACGGTCGCACCAGCACTATTATTATCATACGCACGATTAAACACAACGATAGGCGACATACCATCGTTTTCAGCAGAGATGGTGCCGCCCGCAACATTCAGAGTACCGCCGTATGTAACAATACCGTCGCCGACATTATTTGTCACATTGGCAGATGTTGTCACACTGCCGCCCAGGTTAATCACTGCACATCCAGCCAAATCTGCAGTTATAAGATTCATGTTAGAAGCAAGCGTAAGTGAACCAAGGTTAATAATTGTATTAGCGGTCTTTCCCTGAATTGTACCATTCTGGATCGTCAGCGTACCTCTGTTGATCAGAGAAGCAGCAGTTCCTTTTGCATACGCTTGGTCACTGACAGCCGTATTTCCGGTCATGGTCAATTCATGGCCACCCAGATCCAGGGTAAGTTGAACACCCTCAGGAACGGTAAATGTAGCATCACTGGTGTCCTTAAGCAATTTTACAACTTCGCCATTTGGGGCGGCGGCAATAGCGTCTGCCAGCGTTTCATACTGGTATCCATTCACCTCTGCAACAAAGGTGACAGCTGCCACGCCGGCGCTACCCCGAGCATAGGTATCACAAGTCAGGCCCCAATCGTTGCCGTAGGCCGTAACATATTTCACTCCGGTTTCAGCGGTTTTAATCTCGTAGGTACCCCAGTTTACGCTGCTGTCAATGGTACATTTGTTGCCGCTCAACCGGATACCGTTGGTCTTAGTAGCGTTATTTCCATCATAACCCACCAAAATTCCGGAGAAGCAAGCTTCCTTATCTGTTCCATCTGCTTCCAGTACCACTTCGCAATTAGTTACTGTACACTGGTTGGCCGTGAACTTACCGCCATCCTGGGAAAATCCGTGGAGGATGCCTACCTTTGTATAACCGCGCACAATGCAGTTGTCCACTGTCACGTTATTATACTCAAGGTTACCATTATTATTTGCGCAGACTACTGCAAGAATGCTGGAGCCTGTGGAATTCTCCGTCAGCGGAGCTACATCAATTTCAGCTTTGAAAAATTTAATGTTCTCAATGGTCAAGTTGCCGCTGTTGTTCCCCACAAAGCCGGAATAGTAATCGCAGGACGAACCAGTTCCCGCAACACCAGACCCATCGCTGGGCACGGTATAGTTTGCAACGGTCAAATTAGAAATGGTAAAACCCTTGCCATCGATCGTCAGTACTCTATCGTCGGCAATAGTAACAGGCGCCCATTTCTCACTGCCCATGTCAATATTTGTTCCCAATTCAATTCGAGAAACTGTCGTGTCTTCCATGGCTCGATACAGCTCATCCCGGCTGTTTACAACAGTCGCTTCTTCGTCCGCCGCTAACACCGTAACCGGCAATAGCGACAGGATCATCGCCAGAGCCATCAAGATGGATAGCATCCTCTTTTTCATCTTTCATCACTCCTTATCTGTATCATACGCTTCCTAAGCCGGGCTGCTTCCCCGTTGTCCCGGTCAGGTTCAGTTTAGCTTCTTTTCCCTACAAAATCAAGGGTAATCGGGAAAACGTATTAATAATGTAAGAATTTGCTTCTTTTTCCGACAAAAAGCGGGCCCGCTGCTATTTTTTGCAGCGGGCCCGCTTGGCTTGCCCCCTCAGATTCCTTTATTTTGCAGAATATCAGGCAGGGAGTCAAATCCCTTTTGCAGGTCGGCGTCGGTGGGGATATAGTCGGTCATTTTGCCGGTGAGGTAGTTCTCATAAGCGGTCATATCAAAGTAGCCGGTGCCCGTGAGGCCGAAAAGGATGGTCTTGGCCTCGCCGCTCTCCCTGCACCTGAGGGCCTCGTCGATGGCTCCCTTGATGGCGTGGGCCGACTCGGGAGCGGGCAGGATGGTCTCCTGCTTGGCAAAGAGCACCGCCGCCTCAAAGACCTTGGTCTGCTCGTAGGCCACCGCCTCCATGTGCCCGTCGTGGTACAGCTTGGACAGGATGGGGCTCATGCCGTGGTAGCGCAGGCCGCCGGCGTGGTTGGCGGAGGGAATGAAGCCGCAGCCCAGGGTGTACATCCGGGCCAGAGGGGTCACCCTGCCGGTGTCGCAGAAATCGTAGGCGTACTTGCCCCGGGTGAGGGATGGACAGGAGGCGGGCTCCACCGCCACGATGCGGGGGTTCTTCACGCCCTTCAGCTTGTCGGCCATAAAGGGGGCGATAAGGCCGCCCAGGTTGGAGCCGCCGCCGGCGCAGCCCACCACCACGTCGGGGTACTCCCCCAGCTGCTCCATGGCGATCTTGGACTCCAGGCCGATGATGGACTGGTGGAGCAGCACCTGGTTGAGCACACTGCCCAGCACATACCGCTTCTTGCCGCCGCTCTGGAGAGCGGCCTCCACCGCCTCGGAGATGGCGCAGCCCAGGGAGCCGGTGGTACCCGGATTCTCCGCCAGGATCTTGCGGCCCACCTGGGTGAGGTTGGAGGGGGACGGGGTCACGTCGGCGTCAAAGACCCCCATCACCGCCTTGCGGAAGGGCTTCTGCTCGTAGGAGCACTTCACCATAAACACGTCGCAGGTCAGCCCGAAGTAGGAACAGGCCTCGCTGAGGGCGGTGCCCCACTGACCGGCTCCCGTCTCGGTGGTGACGCCGGTGAGGCCCTGCATCTTGGCGTAGTAGGCCTGAGCCACGGCGGAGTTGAGCTTGTGAGAGCCGGAGGTGTTGTTGCCCTCAAACTTGTAGTAGATCTTGGCCGGGGTGCCCAGGGCCTTCTCCAGGTTGTAGGCCCGGATCAGAGGAGATGGCCGGTACATCTTGTAGACCTCCTGGATCTCCTCCGGGATGTCAATAAACTCGGTGGTGCCGTCCAGCTCCTGCTTGGCAAGCTCGGTGCAGAAGATGGGGGCCAGATCGTCCACCCCCAGGGGCTGGAGGGTGGCGGGGTGGAGCATGGGGTCGGGCTGCTCTGCCATGGCGGAGCGCAGGTTGAACCAACGCTGAGGCATCTGGTCTTCGGTGAGGTACAGGCGGTGAGGGATCTTGGTCATGTTCATGCACTCCTTCAAGTTTGGTTTTGCGGGAGAGGGCATGAAAAAAACGCCCTCGTCCCAAAGATTCTCTGGGACAAAGGCGTGATAAAAACCTCTGCGGTGCCACCCGGATTGACGCATATAAACAATGCGCCCGCTCACTTTCGCGTGCCTGCCAGCACACGCTCCCCTGATAACGGGTGGAGTCCCCGTCGCGCTACTTAGTTTCCCTTTCGCAAAGCCCTCAAAAGTCCATTCACCCGGACGCCGCCTGCCGCGATCCCACCACCCGCGACTCTCTGTGAGGCCTTGATACCGGACTACTCCTCTTTCTCATCGGTTTGACGATTTAGTTTGGCATAGTATACCGCCCCGTTTTCTCTTTGTCAAGGGGTAATTTTGATTTTTTTGCGCTACCGGCCCGCCGTTACTTTGGCGGCGCTCACCCGCTTGCCCGGCTTATGTCTGCGGCGGAAGGCCTTGGCCGCCTCGCACACCACCACCGGCGTCACCGCCAAACCGGCCACCACCCCCCAGGCCCGGGGGGACAGGGACACGGTAGAGAATACCGTTTGCAGCGGGGGCACCAGCAGCACCGCCAGCTGCATGGCAAGGCCGATGAGGAAGGCTTTGTTCATGGCCGGGTTGGAGGTCACCCCCAGCCGGAAAAGGGATGCCTCCTCGCTGCGCACGTCAAAGGCGTGGAAGAGCTGGCACAGGGTGAGCGTAGCGAAGGCCATGGTGTTGCCCGCCGCCAGGGAGCAGCCCGGCAGCACCCAGGCCCCCAGCACATAGGCCGCCAGGGTAAGGGCCCCCACCATTACCCCCTGCCAGGCCAGCCGGAAGGCAAAGCCGTGGGCAAAGAGGGACTCCCCCGCCTGCCGGGGCGGCCGGTCCATCACCCCCGGCTCCACCGGCTCCACCCCCAAGGCCAGAGCGGGCAGAGAGTCGGTGACCAGATTGAGCCATAGCAGCTGGACCGGGGCCAGAGGCATCTCCGGGAACCGGAACAGGGTAGCCAGGGCGATGGTCAGTATCTCACCGATGTTGCAGGACAGCAGGTAGTGGATGGCCTTTTTGATGTTGGCGTAGATCCCTCTCCCCTCCTCCACCGCCGAGACGATGGTGGCGAAGTTGTCGTCGGTGAGGATCATATCCGCCGCCCCACGGGCCACGTCGGTGCCTCCCTTGCCCATGGCGCAGCCGATGTCGGCGGCCTTGAGGGCGGGGGCGTCGTTGGTGCCGTCGCCGGTCATGGCCACCACCTTCCCTCTGGCCTGCCAGGCCTTTACAATCCGTAATTTATGCTCTGGAGATACCCGGGCGTATACCGCGAATTTGTCCACTTCCTCCTCCAGGGCGGGCTGGGGCAGAAAGTCCAGGTCCTCCCCGGTGAGGGCCCGGTCCCCCTCCCGGCAGATGCCCAGCTCTTTGGCCACCGCCACGGCGGTGAGCTTGTGGTCACCGGTGATCATCACCGGCCGTACCCCCGCCTTGTAGCACTGGTCCACCGCCCGTTTCACCTCCGGCCGGGGCGGGTCCATCATGCCCAGCAGTCCCACAAAGGTGAGGCCCTGCTCCAGGCTGTCGCTGTCCAGACTGCGGGGCTGTACCTCCACATCCTTGTAGGCCACCCCCAACACCCGCAAAGCCTTGCCCGCCATGGCCTCGTTGCGGGTGGTGATCCGCCGCAGGGCGCTCTCGGTCAACCGGCACCGGCGGGCCAGTACGTCGGGGGCCCCCTTGACCATCACCCGGTATCCCCCGCCCGGCTTGCTATGTACGGTGGTCATGAGTTTTCGTTCCGAATCAAATGGAATTTCCCCTTTTCTGGGCCACTCCTCCCCCAATTTGTTCTTATCCAGCCCGGCCCGGGCAGCCGCCTCCACCAGGGCGGCCTCGGTGGGATCGCCGGTACACACCGGGGTCTTCCCCTTCCAGCTCAGCTCGGCATCGCCGCACAGGGCTCCGATGGTGAGGGCCAGATCCCGCTCCCCCTGGGAGGGCGTCCAGATATCCACCACCGTCATTTTGTTCTGGGTCAAAGTGCCCGTTTTGTCGGAGCAGATCACCCCGGCGCACCCCAAAGTCTCCACCGCAGGCAGCTTTTTGACGATGGCCCGCCGCTTGGCCATGCGGCTTACCCCCAGGGCCAGCACAATGGAAATAATGGCGGGCAGGCCCTCGGGGATGGCGGCCACCGCCAGAGATACGGCAGTGAGGAACATTTCCAGCAGGTCCCGCCCCTGGAGCAGCCCCACCCCGAACATCACCGCGCACACGCACAGGCACAGGAAGGACAGGGTCTTGGAAATCTCCCCCATCCTCTTCTGTAAAGGTGTTTCGCTTCCCCCCTTATCCATCAAGAGACCGGCGATATGACCCACCTCGGTGTCCATGCCGGTGGCGGCCACCAGGCAGGTGGCCCGGCCCCGGGTGACCACCGTGGCGGAGAGGAGCATATTGCGCCGCTCTGCCAGGGGGGTGTCGGCGGGCAGGGGTCCCAGGGCCCCCTTGTTTACCGGGGCGGACTCGCCGGTCATGGCGGATTCGTCAGCCTGGAGTCCTGCCGCCTCCAGGATGCGGCAGTCGGCAGGCACCAGGTCCCCCGCCTCCAGGCGGATCACGTCGCCGGGTACCAGCCTGTCCGCCTCCACCCGGGTCAGCACCCCGTCCCGCAGGGCGTGGGCCGCCGGGGCGGACATCTGGCTCAGGGCCTCCAGCGCCTTGCGGGCGCTGTCCTCCTGGGATAGGGAGATAATGGCGTTCACCGCCACGATGCCCAGAATAATGGCGGCGTCCAGCCAGTCCTCTCCCCCGCTGGCCCACAGGGACAGGGCCGCTGCCGCCAGCAGCACCAGAATCATGGGGTCCTTCAGCTGGCCCAGCAGCCGGGCCAGGAAGGACTTGTCCTTCTTGTGGGCCAGTTTGTTGGGCCCGTGAGCCACCAGCCGCCGGGCGGCCTCCGCCCCGGTCAGTCCGCCCTGATTGCTTCTCAATTCCTCCAGCGCCTGCTTGGCGCTGCACGCATACCACTGTGTCATGGTGACCGCTCCTCGCCTGTTTGTTTTCCAGATTTTGGATACAGTATAGCAGGCCTGTCCCCCGGAATTGGGGGAAACCTGGCGGGGCGGACACGCAAAAAGCGGCCCCCGCGTGATGCGGGGGCCGCTGGAGACTGTCGAAAAAGTGGCACACCACTTTTTCGAGGGGGGTGCAGTCTGCCGCGCGCAGGGCCTGTCCGCTGGAGGCGGACAGGCCCCACACTTGCAGCCTGAGAAGTGTTTTCATCCACGCACAGGTCGCGGCTGAAAACGGATTTGACTTTATTCGCGCCTGCGGGCGCGAACTCTGCGAGGCTTTTTTCGCAAACGGAAGCGGCCCCCGCGTGATGCGGGGGCCGCTGGATTCATTGTGCGATCTCCCAATAGGCAAACTGGAAGAACAGATTCTGCTGGGTGGGCGTCATATTGGAGACGGCGTTCCACTGGGAGAGCACGGACCAGTTTTTGAAGCAGATCACCGCGAAGGGTGGCTCCTCCGCCAGCCGGGCGTAGAGCTGACGGGCGCTCAGGTCCCGGCTCTGGCCGTTGGTGGCCCGATAGGTCTGGAGCAGCTGGGCGGCCTGAGTGTCGCTGTAACCTCCGTAGTTGAGGGAGCCTCCGGCGGTGATAAGGGCGGTGAGATCAAAGTCGGCGGTAAGCCGCACCTCCCCCAGGTAGAGGTCAAAGTTCCCGCTCTGAAGGGCGGAGACATAGGCGTCCCAGTCCAGCTTGGTGAGGGTGGCCCGGATGCCCAGATCGTTGAGGCCGTTGACCAGATGCTGAGCCGCCGCCACCCGGTCCTGATTTTCGGCGGACACTACCAGCTCCAGGCTGAGGGTCTGCCGTCCGTTGACCCAGCCGCTGTCGGTGGCAGTCCAGCCCGCGGCGGTGAGGGCCTCGGCCACCGCCTGGGAGGAGTAACTGAGGGCGGAGGCCTGATCCTCATGGTAGAGGGCGCTGCCGGGGTGGACCGGCAGGGCGGCGGGCTGGGCGTGGCGGGAGAAGATGGCGGTGGATACCGACTCCCGGTCAAAGGCCCGCAGCAGGGCCTTCCGCACCCCTGCGTCGGCGCAGGGGCCGCTGACGGTGTTGAAGCCCACATACACCATGGTGGAGGTGGGATAATCCAGGGTATCAAAGGAGCCGGAGAAGCCCAGGGCATTGGTGGCGGTCAGGTCGGTGGACACCAGGGAGATCTCCTTGGTGTCGAAGGCGTGGATCAAATCGTCTGCCTCCTGAATGGCCTGGAGAGGAATGGTGTCCACCGGCAGCTTCTCCCCCTGACACCAGCTTCCGTTGGCGGTGAGGGACAGGTCGTTGCCGCTGCCGGTGAGCACATAGGGCCCGGTGCCCAGCGGGGTGGCCCCGGTCTCCTTGACGATGGGGATGTCCAGCAGGGCTGGCAGGGACCCGTTGGCCCGGGTCAGGGTCATGGTCACCGTTCCCTCTCCCGCCGTGATGGCGCCAATGTCGGTAAACCGGGCGGAGTAAAGGGCGCTGGTGCGGGCGGTCTCCAGAGAGGAAACCACCTCCGCCGAGGTGAGGGGGCTGCCGTCGGAAAAGGTGACGCCGGAGCGCAGGGTGAAGGTCCAGGTCAGCCCATCCTCCGCGGCGGTATAACCGGAACACAGCACCTGACTGACCTCAAACTGCTGATCCAGGGCAAACAGTCCCTCATACATCAGCCCACCCAAAGACAGGTTGGTGCGGTTGCCGCCGGTGATGGGGTGGAACCCGGCCTGAGGGTAGCAGGCCAGGGTAAATTCCGCCGTCTCAGAGGTTGGGGCGGCGGAGACGGCGGGTTCCGGCGTGGGGGTAACCTCCGGCTCCGGCCCGCCGGTACAGCCCGCCAGGAGCAGGCAGAGGGCGGCCCCCAGAGCAGCCAGAATCCGTCGTGTTCGTTTGTTCAAGGGCAGCCCCTCCTTGTCTGTTTGCGGTATAAAAAATGTCTTTCCGGGAATTCACTTCCCGGAAAGACACCCCGACCCGCGCCACGAGCGCGAAACCGGGGGTATCGAGCCAAGTCGCCGGCGTTTCGTCGGCACGCAGGCTCGTATCTAGGGGGTCGGAGGCGCCGGGGGCGCCTCCGATGGAAATCCAGCGGAGCCACATCCCGCTTTTGGATACCCCCTAGATGATTGCGATCATTGCCGCCTGGCTGCCCCGTTCGCCCTTGGTAACCCGGTGAGACCAGTATTTCTCCGGCAGGCAGGCGGTACAGTCGCCGGACACGGCGATGTGCTCGGGGTCCAGACCGGCGTTCTCCAGCCGCTTGGCGTTGAGAGCCTTCAGGTCCACATGGAACTTGCCGGTGGGCAGCACCTGGATGCAGTGGAGGGCGGAGGCCCCCATGGCCTCGGTCATAGCGTTGGGCACGTCCTCGTGGGTCTCAAAGCAGCACTTGGAGATGCCGGGGCCGATGGCGGCCAGAATGTCCAGCCGGTCGCAGCCATAGCAGTCCACCATCCGCTCCACCGCCTTGGCGGCGATGCCCAGAGCGGTGCCCCGCCAACCGGCGTGGACCGCCCCCACCACCCGGCGCACCGGGTCGTAGAGCAGAATGGGCAGGCAGTCGGCGGTAAAGACGGTGAGCACCACGCCGGGGATGTCGGTGACCAGGCCGTCGGCCTGCCAGGGCTCCGGCTCATCCAGGGCAATGCCCAGGTCGGCGGTGGTGACGGAGCGCACCGTGTCCCCGTGGACCTGGCTGGCGCACACCACACCCTTCACATCGGCGCCGATGGCGGCGCAGAAGCGGCGGTAGTTCTCCGCCACTTTGTCCGGCTCGTCTCCCCGGGTCATGCTCAGGTTGAGGGAGGCAAACTTCCCCTCCGACACCCCGCCCAGCCGGGTGGAAAAGCCGTGGGCCACTCCGCCGGCGGCCTCAAAGCCGTCGCAGGACAGATAGAGCAGGCCATTTTTGTTGTGTTCGATGATGTTCATGGAGTCCTCCATCCGGAAATCGAAATCCGTTTTTCCGGAAATTCATTTTTCGGAAAAACACCACGACCCGCGCCGCGGAGCGCGAAACCGGGGGTATCAAAACCGTTGTGCCGCAAGGCGGCGCGGCGGTTTTGTATCCAGGGGGTCGGAGGCGCCGGGGGGCGCTTCCGATAGAAATCCAGCAAAGCCACCTTCAGCTTTTGGATACCCCCTAGACAACTATCAGTCGTCCTCGTGCATCCCGCAGCACTTCTTGTACTTCTTGCCGCTGCCGCAGGGACAGGGATCGTTGCGGCCGGGCTTCTTGCCCTTCTTGACGGGCTGCTTCTTCACGGTTCCGTCGGCGCCGGCGCTCTCGCCGGTGACCTTGGCCACCCGCTCACGCTTGACGGTGGAGCCCACCTGCACCCGGGCCAGGAAGATCCGGCGGAGGGTCTCCTCCTGAATGGCGGCAATCATGCGCTCGAACATCTCGTAGCCCTCGCGCTTGTACTCCACCACGGGGTCGTTCTGGCCGTAAGCCCGCAGGCCGATGCCCTGACGCAGCTCCTGCATGGCGTCGATGTTGTCCATCCAGTACTCGTCCACCACCCGGAGCATCATCACCCGCTCCAGCTCACGCATGAGGGGCTCGCCCAGCTCAGCTTCCTTCTTGCTGTAGACCCCGGCGGCCTTGTCCAGCAGCAGCTCCTCCAGCTGGGAGGCGTCGTACTTCTGCAGCTCCTCGTCGTCGAACTTGTAGTCCTCGGGGGTGAGGAACAGCCCTCTGAACTGGGCGCACACCTCCCGCCAGTTCTCGGCGTCCATGTGCTTCTGCTCGCCCATGTGGGCCGCCACCTCGTTGGAGATGACGGTGGAGAGCATGGTCTGGACAGCCTCCTTCAGGTTCTCGCCGTCCAGCACCTTCCGGCGCTGCTCATAGATGACCTTACGCTGGGTGTTCATTACGTCGTCGTACTCCAGTACCGTCTTACGGGTCTGGAAGTTGCGGGACTCCACCTGCTTCTGGGCGTTCTCAATGACGTTGGACAGCATCTTGGAGTCCAGGGGGGTGTCCTCGTCCACACCCAGCCGGTCCATCATGCCCATGACCCGCTCGGAGCCGAACAGACGCATGATGTCGTCCTGGAGGGAGAGGAAGAACCGGCTCTCGCCGGGGTCGCCCTGACGGCCGGCACGGCCCCGCAGCTGGTTGTCAATGCGGCGGGACTCGTGGCGCTCGGTGCCCAGAATGAACAGGCCGCCGGCGGCACGGACCTTCTCGGCCTCCTCCTTGATCTCGTCCTTATACTTGGCCTCCGCCTCGGTAAACATCCGGCGGGCCTCCAGGATCTCCTGGTTGTCGGTGTCGGCAAAGCCGGTGGACTCGGCGATGAGCTCGTCGGACAGTCCGGCCTTCCGCAGTTCGGCCTTGGCCAGGAACTCGGCGTTGCCGCCCAGCAGAATATCGGTACCACGGCCGGCCATGTTGGTGGCCACGGTGACGGCGCCCAGCTTACCGGCCTGAGCCACGATCTCGGCTTCCTTCTCGTGGAACTTGGCGTTCAGCACGTTGTGGCGTATGCCCTTGCGCTTGAGCATCTCGGAGATCTGCTCCGACTTCTCGATGGAGATGGTACCCACCAGCACAGGCTGGCCCTTGGCGTGGCACTCCTCGATCTGCTTGACAATGGCCTTGTACTTGCCGGCCTCGGTCTTGTACACCACGTCGGGATGGTCAATACGGGCCAGCGGCTTGTTGGTGGGGATCTCCACGATGTCCAGGGAGTAGATGGTACCGAACTCCTCCTCCTCGGTCATGGCGGTACCGGTCATACCGGACAGCTTGTTGTACAGGCGGAAGTAGTTCTGGAAAGTGATGGTGGCCAGAGTCTTGGACTCACGGGCCACGGTGACCCCCTCCTTGGCCTCGATGGCCTGATGGAGGCCCTCGTTATAGCGGCGGCCGTACATGAGGCGGCCGGTGAACTCGTCCACGATGATGACCTCGCCGTCCTTCACCACATAGTCGATATCCCGCTTCATCAGGCCCCGGGCCTTGATGGCCTGGTTGATGTGGTGGGACAGGGTGGTGTTCTCAGGATCGGCCAGGTTCTCGATCTGGAACTGCTGCTCAGCCTTGGCAATACCACGGGCGGTGAGGGTGACGGTGCGGGCCTTCTCATCCACGATGTAGTCGGCGTCCACGTCCGGGTCCTCTTCCTCCTTGGTGTCCACCTTGGCCACCCGCTGGCCCTTCAGGCGGGCCACGAAGGCGTCCACAATGGTGTACAGCTGGGTGGACTTGTCACCCTGGCCGGAAATGATGAGGGGGGTACGGGCCTCGTCGATGAGGATGGAGTCCACCTCGTCCACGATGGCAAAGGCGTGGCCCCGCTGCACCATTTCGGTGGCGTAGATGCACATATTGTCCCGCAGGTAGTCGAAGCCGAACTCGTTGTTGGTGCCGTAGGTGATGTCGGCGGCGTAGGAGGCCTTGCGGTCCTTGGGCTGGATGTCGTGGATCACCAGACCCACGGTGAGGCCCATGAAGCGGTAGACCTTGCCCATCCACTCGGAGTCACGCTTGGCCAGGTAGTCGTTGACGGTGACGATGTGGACACCCTCGCCGGCCAGGGCGTTGAGGTAGGCGGGCAGGGTGGCCACCAGGGTCTTGCCTTCGCCGGTCTTCATCTCGGCGATACGGCCCTGATGGAGGATGATGCCGCCGATGAGCTGCACCCGGTAGGGCTTCATACCCAGCACACGCCAGGCCGCCTCCCGGCAGGCGGCAAAGGCCTCGGGCAGGATATCGTCCAGGGTCTCGCCATTGGCCAGACGCTCTTTAAATTCAGGAGTCTTGGCCTTGAGCTGCTCATCGGTGAGCTTGGAGTACTCCTCGTCCAGGGCCTCGATCTTGTCCACGATGGGTTTGATGGCCTTGAGCTCCTTGGCGGAGCTGGTGCCGAACAGCTTTTTCAACAGTCCCATGTGATTGTTTCACCTTTCTGATCTTCCACAGCGCAAAACGCGGCTGTTGACATTGATTCAGTTTCCTAGTATAGCATAACCCCTGAAAAGAAAAAAGAGTAAATTGTGAACAAATTGCATGATCTACCCTTTTCTGTTCCAGATCGCGGATCTTATTCTCTTTATGCAAAAAGTGTGCAATTCTGCACACCTGCCGGTGGAGAAACTATGATACACTCTTTCCAAGTCCCCGACCGGGTAGTATAATGGATGACAGTTACCTTTTTGTAAATTGTTTCTATCCCATAAAGAAAGGAGGGGCGCTGTGAAAACCACGGATGAACTGCGCAATGCCATCCGCTCGTCCTCGGATCCCGCCATGCTGGCGGGGGGCGCTTTTACGCCGCCGGACTTCACTTTTTATCTGTGCAGCCTGCTGGAGCGGCGGGGCTGGCTGGTGAAGGACGCCATCCGGGCCTGCTATCTGGAGCGGTCCTACGGTTACCAGCTTTTTAACGGCACCCGTCCTCCCACCCGCACCTTTTTGCTTCGGCTGGCTCTGGCCCTGGACCTGGGGGAGGAGGAGACCCAGAAGCTGCTCACCCGCTGCGGCAAGGCCTCCCTCTATCCCCGCAGCCGGTTTGACGCGGCGGTGCTCTACGGACTGACCCACCACCTAACCCTGGAGGAGACCGACGAGCTGCTCCTCTCTCTGGGAGAAGGGGGGCTTCTGTGAGCCGCACCGAGGATTTTTGTCAGGACTACAAGCAGGTGGTGGACAGCCTGGAACTGCCCGACCGTATCGCCCTCGTCTACCGGCCGGAGGCCTGTCTGGCGGAGCGGGAAAGCCGCAGCGTGTGGCTCCTCCGCCGCCGGTGCGACGAGGCTCCCTATGTGCTCAAGATTGCCCGGGAGGGGGGCGAGGACCTGGAGGAGGAGTTCCGGCTGCTCACTCAGCTCTACCCCGCTCTGGCGGGCCGTGTGCCTTTGGCCGCCGACTGCTTCCGGCAGGAAGAGACCGTCTATCTGGTCCGCAGCTACCTGCCCGGGCAGTCTCTGACCCGTTATCTGGACCGCACCGGCCCCTGTGACGAGGCAAGCTGCCGTCAGATGGGGCTGAAGCTTTTATCCCTGCTGGACCAGCTCCACCGGATGGACCCGCCCATCATCCACCGGGATATCAAGCCGGACAACATCATTATAGGACCCGACGGAGATGTGGGGCTCATTGACTTCGGCATCGCCCGACAGTACAAGCCCCACCGGGACAGCGACACCCGCATTATGGGCAGCTCGGTCACCGCCGCCCCCGAGCAATACGGCTTTGCCCAGACCGACGAGCGCACCGACCTGTACGCCCTGGGCGCCACCCTGATTTGGACCCTCACCGGCTCCTATGATCGGGACAGTCTGGAGGCGGCTCCGGTATCCCGGCAGCTGAAGGGGGTCCTGCGCAAATGCACTGCCTTCAGTCCCGACGACCGCTACCCCACCGCCGCAGCGCTGAAGGAGGGGCTGGGCGGCAAGGCCCGCGGGAGGCAGCGCAAACTCGTAGCGGCGGTCTGTGCCCTGGCCCTGTGTCTGGGGGCCGCCGGAGCTGTGGCTCTTCCCCGAATGCAGGGGTCCCAGCCGGTGGAATTTTCCTCCTACTGCCTGGAGCTGGCGGTGCGGGAGGAGCTGGACCGGCCTCTGGGAGAGATCACCTACAGCGATCTGGAGCAGGTGGAGCGGCTGGCACTGCTGGGCAATGAGGTGCTGGAGGACCCGGCGTCCTACGCCTTCTACATGAACGACATGACCGGCGACTCCACCTACGGTGACCTGTCCGACCTGTCCCTGCTGGCCAGCATGCCCAACCTGACGGAGCTGTGGCTGTGCCGGCAGCGGATCACCGACCTCTCCCCTCTGGAGGGGCTCCCCCTCACCACCCTGGTGGCGTGCAACAACGAGATCTCCGACCTGACCCCCCTGGCCTCCCTCACCGGCCTGCGCACCCTGTGGCTGGGGAGCAACCCGGCCGCCGACCTGACCCCCCTGGCGGGGCTGACCAACCTGCGGGACCTGAACCTGGACGGCAATCCCCTCCGGGACCAGGCCGTCCCTCTGGTCAGCCTGGCCCCCCTGGAGGGACTGGAGCTCACCCGGCTGTCCCTGGGCTGGCGGACGGTGTCCGACGGGAACTGGTCCCTGCTGGCCCGGCAGTCCTCCCTGGAGGAACTCTCCCTGTGGGCCCCGCCGGAGGAGGCGGTGGCCGCCCTGGTGGGGCGGGACCAGCTGCCCATTCTCAACGTGGGCCTGCTGCCCTGTGAGGACCTGTCCATTCTGGCGGGCTGCCAGGTGGTGGACCTGCGTCTCCACGCCGGACAGAACTCCCTGGAAGGCGCGGGAGACCTGCCCCGGCTGCGCAATCTGGGGCTGTTCAGCTCCAACGTCACCGACCTCTCCCCCCTGGCAGAAGCCAAACTGCTGGAGACCTTCTGCTTCAACGGCCCCGCCCTCCCCGACTTTTCCCCCCTGTCCGCCCTGCCCCGGCTCAATACGGTGCTGGTGCCCCAGTCCATGACGGCGGCGGCGGAAGCGGCCTGCCCCGGCCGGGTCAGCCTGCTGAACTGAGTCGTACACAGTGTGCGTATATGCACACCAATCCTGCCAGGAACTATGGTATCATCACCATAGTTCCTGGTTTTTTATTCATATTTTTCCACAAAAGGAGGTACACGGATATGAAATTCCATTCCATTCGGGGCACGCTGCTGGCCGTGGTCCTGGCGCTGGCACTGACGGTCCCCGCTCTGGCCTACGACGACACCGCCGGTCACTGGGGCGCGGAGGCCATCGACCGCTGGAGCGAGGAGGATGTTCTCCAGGGCTATGCCGGCCAATTCCGTCCCGACGCGCCCATCACCCGGGGCGAGCTGGCGGTGATCCTGGACCGGCTGATGGACTACCAGACTCTGTCCGACACCGCCTACCCCGACGTGGAGGCGGACAGATGGTACGAGGAGGCGGTACTGGGGGCCGCCCAGGCCAACATCCTCCAGGGGGACGGTACCTCCCTGCGGCCCCTGGACCCCATCACCCGGCAGGAGGCGGCGGTGCTGCTGGGCCGGGCTCTGGGCGTGACGGAGAACGCCGCCGGGTTGGAGGGCTTTACCGACAGCGGTGAGGCGGCCAGCTGGGCCGCCGGCTATCTGGGCGGCATGGCCCAGGCCGGCATCCTCAACGGTTATCAGGGCAAGATCATGCCCGCCGCCACCATCACCCGGGCGGAGGTGGCCCAGCTGCTGGACAACGCCATTGCCGCCCGCTATGATGAGGCAGGCAGCTACACCGCCGACGCCGCCGGCAACGTCATCGTCAGCGCCGCCGGGGTCACGCTGTCCGACATGACCATTGACGGTAACCTGATCGCCGCCGAGGGCATCGGCGACGGGGACCTGATCCTGGACAACGTCACCGTGAAAGGCACCCTGATGGTCCGGGGCGGCGGCGAGCACTCCATCATTATTCGAGGCAACTCCTCCGTTAGCACCATCACCGCCCAGCGGCGGGACGGCGGGGTACGCCTGTCGGTGGAGGACGACGCCTCGGTGGAGATCATCACCATTGACGACGGCTCCGACGCCGTCATCGTGGCGGGTACCGTGGGCACCCTGAACGTGGCCGGGACGGAAGCCCAGGTCACCGTGGCGGGCACCGTGGACACCCTCACCGTCTCTGAGCAGGCCGAAGGTGCCAGCATCACCGTCTCCGGCGGGGCTACGGTGAACAATCTGACCGCAGCCGCCCCCAACACCGCCGTTACCGTGGGCAAGGGCGGTACGGTGGAGAGCGTCACCGCCGACGGTGCGGGCACCACCGTCACCGGCTCCGGCAAGGTGAATAACGTCACCGCCAACGCCGACAACGTGGCCGTATCCACCCCCAACACCAAGGTGGAGGCCTCCGAGGGCACCTCCGGCGTCACCGCCGGGGACAAGGACGTGGCCGGCGGCTCCTCCGCCACCACTCCCGGCACCTCCACCGGCGGCTCCTCCTCCGGCGGCAGTTCGGGCGGCGGCAGCTCGGTCACCTACTACACCGTTACCTATCAGTTCCTGAATGAGGTCCTGGGCACCGAGCGGGTGGCCAGCGGCGGCCATCCCACCGGCAGCGGCATCACCGTACCCGGTAAGGTGGGCTATGATTTTACGGGCTGGAAGGTGGAGGGCGAGTGGCCTCCGGTGGAGCTGAGCGATATTACCGTCACCGGCAATGTGACCCTCTATGCCCAGCTGTCCGCCGTGCCTGACGGCACGGTGACGACCACTACCGAGGGCATTACCATCGGCGAAACCGACCCGGATACCTTCCTCAACCCTGTCACCGGCAACCTGGCTCCCAACGAAGAGGGCGACTATGTACTTACCCTCCAGCTCAAGGCCCCGGAGGGGGTGGAGTGTGAGCCCATGGTGGATGTGCTGCTCCTCACCACCTCGGCAGACGGCTATGAGGGTGCACAGGTCTGGTATCCTTACGATGCTTTTGACGAGAACGGCATCCTGACGCTGGACTATGTGGTGGCCCCGGCAGGCGCTACTTCCTGCAATCAGGTCCTCACTTTCTTCCTGAAGTGGCACGGCGTGAACAGCGATGCCGATATGGGCGGCTGGGCCATGGATCTGGATCTCAGCAGCCTGACTCTGGTCGGCGTCGATCCATCCGATACGGTGGCCACCGTGGGCGGCGTGGGCTATCCCACCCTGAAGGCTGCTGTGGATGCCATTCTGAAAGATCCCGGAAGTGCGGGTGAATTCTATCTGGTAAGCGACTACACCCTGACCGAAGATGTGACCCTCCCCGACTACTGGACCCTGGGCATCCATGAGGGGGTCACCCTGACCATTCCGGAAACTGTCACCCTGGACAACCTGTACGCCATCCTGAACCGCGGCACCATCAACGGCGGGGGTACCCTGCGCAGCGGCAACACCATCTGGAACCGGGGCGCCATCTACTGCAAGGTGGTCAACTACCAGCCGGAAGGCTCGGACTGGGCCGTGGAGTACTACCAGTACGCCCAGTGGAACGGCGAGGGCTGGAATCTGGCCCCCCTGCCCCACATGGAAAATGAAATCGACTGCTCCATCTTTACCGCTTTCAACTTCACGGAGGACCTGAACGGCAGCGATACCGCTCTGGCTAAGGCCATCGACTGCATCAACGACATCTCTGAGGACGCAGGTTACACCTTCCACCTGCTGGAGGTCCGCTGCCAGCTCACGGTAAACACCCCCCTGACTCTGCCCGGGAACACCAGCCTGGCCCTCATGGGGGGCGAAAACCGGGGCATTACCATTGAGAAGGGCGGCAGCATTCTCAACGGCAATGTGGAGATCATCACCTTTGACGGCTATCCCGTGGCAAAGCTCACCGTGAAAAACGGCGCCGCCCTGACCGGCGAGCTGTACATTACCGGTAACATCAACGACTGCCTGGTACTGGAGGACGGGTCCACTGTACAATGCCGCCTCTTCCAGCGGAACACCCAGGAGGAGGAGTACCGCCCCATCGGTGAGGCGGAATATGACGGCCGGTTCTGGCTCACCCTGGAGGATGCCCTGAACGCCGCTCAGGCCGACGGCGGCGGCGAGGTGTTCCTGGTCCAGAATGTGACGGTGGGCGGCAATCTGACCATCCCCGCAAATGTGGTGCTGTGGACCGACCAGTACGACCTTTCCGTCGCTGAAACCCTGACTGTGGACGGTGAAGTCTTTGTCCAGGGCGGTACCACCGTCACCGCCGACTCCCTGGCCCTCCCCCTGGAGGGGCAGAGCCGGGTCTATGTGGACTATGACGCCGCCCTGAATGTTTCCGGTCTCCTTACTCTGGACGGTGAGCTGTACATAGACGGCACCGGCCGCGTCACCGCTGACAAAATAGACATGAGCGCCGGGGCCTTCTATTACCACGGCATCAGCGCCAACGACGACGGCAGCTGGGCCATTCCCGACCATCCCCCCATTGAGGCCGAGGACCCCAGCCGGGTCAACTGCGCCCTGAACTTCCCCGATCTGGGGAACGACAACGAGGCGGTGGACGCCATGATCCGTGCCACCATCCAAGCCGTACAGAACAACAACGCCTACGGCAACTACTGTCTGGAACTGCGCAACAACTACACCCTGGCTGCCGGGGAAACCCTGATCCTGCCCGATAACGTGACCCTGCTGGTCCGGGACAGCTCGGACAACTGGGAGCTGGAGGAGCAGACCCCCTACCTCATCACCATCGAGGGTACCCTCACCGGCGGCAAGCTGGACTTTGCCAGCAGCGGCTTTGAGGGCTTTGCGGGCCACACCTCCCTGATCATCAAGGACGGCGGCACCGTCTCCTGCAACCAGTACTGGCTGGAGGGGGACGACAAGCTGGTGGTGGAATCAGGCGGTAAGCTTATGGTCCCCGACTTTGTCGAAGCCGAAAACGACGGCGGCTGGATGTACCTGGTGGACGGCATGAACCTGGTGATTGACCAGGGCGGTACCATGACCTGTTCCGGCATCCTGCGCATCTGGCCGGGCAGCACCCTAACCATCAATGGCACCATGGAGCTGGCCGGCGACGCCCACGCGGGCTACCAGGGCGATATCAACGGCACCGGTTCTATTACCGGTACCGGCACCCTCCAGAATCGAGGCGGTAACCTTACCGTTACAACCATTGGCTCTGATATCATCCAGGATGCCTATAATTCCGAACCCTAAATCTTTCCAAACTTCCTTCCCTTCCCAATGCAGCAGGGCCCGGCGTATCACGCCGGGCCCTGCTGTTTTCCTTCCGGTGTGTACGAGTGTGCTGTTATGCACACCACTTTCTTACAGTACTGTGGTATGCTGGTTTCAGCTTGCAAAACCCGCAGTTCACGAAAGGAAGTGTCTCTATGAAGAAAAAGACCCGCGTGGCCGCCCTGGCTCTGACCCTGGTGCTGGGCACCGGCACCGCCGCCCTGGCCGCCGGTAATCTGGTCAACATCGCCGTCAACCCCGGCATGAAGCTGTCCATCGACGGCGAGGCCTTTGTGCCCACCGACGTCAACGGCAAGGAAGTGGATGTATTTGCCTACAACGGCACCACCTATGTGCCCATCCGTGCCATCAGTGAGGCCTTTGGCAAGGCCGTCAGCTACGACGCCTCCACCCAGACCGCCGTCATCCAGTCGGTGCTGCCCCCCTATGACCCCGACCAGGTGGACTATGTGCTCAGCGTAGCCCCCGAGACCTATACCGACGAAAACGGCAACCCGCAGACCTGGTACAACGGCGTGGGCTATGAGTTCCGCTGGTGGCTGCCCGAGGAGCAGCAGAACAGCAGCTTCACCGTTAAGCAGGTCTCCGGCCAGCTGCCCGACGGCATCACCCTGGTGGGTGATCACCTGGAGGGCGAGTGTCAGGGCGTGGCGGAGGCCGACGTGACCTTTACCGTCACCCCCAGAAACGGCGAGGCCGTCACCCGCACCCTCCACTTCCAGTTTGTGGAGCCCAGTGAGTTTGCGGTAGCCCCCATCATCCTGTGGGGCAAGGTGGGCGACACCGTGGACCGGGCCGGCATCAACTCCTTCTATGACGGCATCTTCTACACCGCCGACGACCTGACTGCCGACCGGGAGATCCCCGGTGCCTCCCCCATCGGCACCCAGGAGGCCCTGGACGCCCTGGCGGAGTACGGCCTGTCTCTGGACTATGAGGTCCAGGAGAATGAGGACGGCTACCGCTGGGCCGACAAGTACCTGACCGGCACCTTTACCCAGGCCACCGACGGCTGGGTGAAGATCTCCATCCCGGTATACGCCACTGCCGGTTCCTCCAACCCGGACTTCCCCATGGAGGAGAATTTCTGGTACGCCAACGATGCCGACGGCAATCCCTATGTGGTATCCGGCACGGTGGACGTGTATCTGAACATCGTCGGCTTCTGATCCACGATTCCCATCTTTCTTTCCCTATACAGAAGGGGCCCTGCGCAATGCGCCGGGCCCCTTCTGTCTGTTTTATGGTTGGTCTGCCGGGCTTTGCGCCCCGGTCTTGCCGTAGTCCTCCATCACCTTCCGGCCCCACTTCAGGGGGTCCTCCCCCTTCTTGAGCCGCAGGGCCAGGTAGGGCTTCTCTCCGGCGGAGAAGAGCAGCCGTCCCTTGTAGTGCTCCATGGCGCACAGGGCGCTCACCCGCTGGAGGTCAAAGCCGTCCAGGTAGAATTGCAGGCCGCCCCCCTGCTGGCGGATCTGCACCACCCCGTTCTCGGCGGCGGCCGCCCGCAGCAGGGCCACCGAGATCAGGTTGTTTACCGTCCTCGGCGGGTCGCCGTAGCGGTCGATGAGCTCGTCGGTGACGTCGTCGGCGTCGGCCTCGGTGCGGATGGCGGCGATCCGCCGGTACAGGTCCATCCGCTCCTCCGGGGAGGGGACGTACCGGTCGGGGATGGAGGCCGCCACACTGAGGTCGGCGGCGCACTCGGTGCGCTTGGGGATGGGCTCGCCCCGCTCCTCCAGCACCGCCTCCTCCAGCAGCCGCAGGTACATATCATAGCCCACGCTGAGCATGAAGCCGGACTGCTCGGGGCCCAGGATGTTGCCCGCGCCCCGGATCTCCAGGTCACGCATGGCGATCTTGAAGCCGGAGCCGAACTCGGCAAACTCCCGGATGGCGCCCAGCCGCTTGGAGGCCACCTCGGTGAGCACCTTCCCCTGCCGGTAGGTCAGGTAGGCAAAGGCCCGGCGGGTGGACCGGCCCACACGGCCTCTGATCTGGTGGAGCTGGGCCAGACCCATCTTGTCCGCGTCCTCAATGATGAGGGTGTTGGCGTTGGCGATGTCGATGCCGGTCTCGATGATGGTGGTACACACCAGCACATCCACCTCGCCCTCGCTCATGCGGGTCATGACCTCGTTCAATTCTTCCTGGCTCATTTTGCCGTGGGCCACCGCCACCTCCACGTCCTCCCCCAGCATCTCCTTGATGCGGGCGGCGGTGCGGGTGATGGTGTCCACCCGGTTGTGGAGGTAGTACACCTGGCCGCCGCGCTCCAGCTCCCGGCGGGCGGCGTCCATCAGCACACCCCAGTCGTGCTCCAGCACATAGGTCTGCACCGGCTGGCGGTCCATGGGGGGCTCCTCCAGGGTGGACATATCCCGGATGCCGGAGAGGGCCATATTCAACGTGCGGGGAATGGGGGTAGCCGACAGGGTAAGCACGTCTACCTGCTTGGACAGCTCCTTGAGCCGCTCCTTGTGCTGGACGCCGAAGCGCTGCTCCTCGTCGATGACCAGCAGCCCCAGGTCCTTGAAGGTCACGTCCTTCTGGAAGAGCCGGTGGGTGCCGATCAAGAGGTCGATCTGCCCCGCCGCCAGCCGCCGCAGGGTCTCCTTCATCTGGGCGGCGGTACGGAACCGGCTCACCACGTCGATCTCCACCGGGTACTTGGCAAAGCGCTGCTTGGCCGACAGGTAGTGCTGCCGGGCCAGCACGGTGGTGGGCACCAGAATGGCGGCCTGTTTGCCATCCAGCACGCACTTCATGATGGCCCGGAAGGCCACCTCGGTCTTGCCGTAGCCCACGTCACCGCACAGCAGCCGGTCCATGGGCCGGGCAGTCTCCATGTCCCGCTTGATCTCGGCGATGCACCGCAGCTGGTCGTCGGTCTCGGCGTACTCAAACTGCTCCTCAAACTCGTGCATCCACTCCGAGTCGGGGGAGAAGGCGAAGCCGGGCTGCCGCTGCCGCTGGGCGTACAGCTGGATCAGTCCCTTGGCCAGGTCCTTCACCGCCTTCTTGGCCTTGGACTTGGCCCGCTCCCAGTCGCCGCCCCCCAGCTTGGACAGCTTGCGCTTCTCGTTGGCGTCCTCGCCGCCGCCGATATACTTGCTTACCAGGTCCAGCTGGGTGGCGGGGACGTACAGAATATCGGTGCCGGCATAGGCGATCTTTACATAGTCCTTCTCAATGCCGTCCACCACTTTCTTGGTCATCTCCACAAACCGGCCCACGCCGTGGTGCTCGTGGACCACCAGGTCCCCGGGGGACAGGTCGGCATAGGACTTCAGCTTCTGCCGGTTGGTGGCGGGCTTGCTCCGGCGGCGCTTGCCCAGGGCGGACTGGCCCTCGGTGAGCACCGCCAGCCGTCCCACCGGGTACTCCATGCCGGCGGTAACGCCTCCCACGGCGATGACCGCCTTGCCGTAGCCGGGCAGATCGTGGAGCTCGAAGTCCACGGCGGTGGTCATCTTCTGCTCCCGCAGCAGGGCCTGGAGGTTGAGGGCCCGCTGCTGGCTGCTCACCAGCACCACGGTACGGAAGCCCTCGGACACATAATGGGCCAGGTCGGAGACGGCGGTCTCCAGACTGGCGCCGTAGGAGGGCAGCTGCTTGGCCAGCAGGTTGATCACCGTCCGGGGCCGCCGGGGATAGGTAGAGGCGGCGAAGGCGTCCAGGTAGCACACCGGCCACTCCTCCAACACCTGCCACAGCTCTTCGGGGGTACGGGCGAAGTCGGCCAGATCCCCCGCCAGCTCGCCCCGCTCCATCAGGGACTTGGCGTCCTCCCCCAGCTGCCACAGGTAGTTCTTCCCCCGCTCGGCCACCCGGCCGCTCTCGCTGAAAATCACCACCGCGTCCTCCGGCAGGTAGTCCGCCGCCGTGGCCATCTGGGGATAGATGAGGCTTACATACCGGTCCATGGCCGGGAAGGAGGTACCGGCGTCCAGCCGCTCCCTGTCCTCCTCCAGGGTCTGGACCAGCTTTTCCGCCCCCTTGCGCTTGCGGGTACGGGCGATCAGCTTGTCCAGGCCCTCCAGCAGCCCCGCCCAGCCGCCGGGGGTGAACTGGGGCAGCACCTCGGCAGCGGGCAAGATCTCCGCCTCGCTGATGTTCTGGATGCGCCGCTGGGTATCCGGGTCGAAGAAGCCCATGGCGTCCACTTCGTCCCCGAAGAACTCCACACGCACCGGCTTTTGATGGGCGGGAGAGAAGAAGTCCAGAATGCCCCCTCGCAGGGCGAACTGGCCCACGCCCTCCACCTGCTGGCACCGGGCGTACCCGGCGGCGGTGAGGGTCTCGGTGAGCTCGTTCAGGTCATGGGCCTCCCCCATCCGCACCACCTGGGCCGCCTGGGTGAGGAGGGTCTTGGGGATGGTGCGCTGGAGGAGGGACTCCACCGTACACACCAGCAGGGGGCACTCCCCCGCCGCCAGGGCCCGGAGGACGGACAGACGCCGGTGCTCATACTGCCGGGACACCACCGCCGCGTTGTGGAAGGTGAACTCCCGGGCGGACAGGGTGGCCACCTTCTCCCCGGAGAGGGCGGCCAGGTCCTTCTCCATCCGCTGGGCCTCCCCCTCGTCGGCGCACACCACCACCACCGGCCGCTCCAGCTCCTGGTGGAGCCCGGCGGCAAAGTGGGCCCGGTGGACCGCCGACAGGCCGGAAAAGGCCACCGGGCAGGCCCCGTTGTCAATGGCCGCCGTCAGGGCACAATATTCCGGGATATCCTTCAGCGCGGACAGCAGTTGTTTCATGGTACACCTCGAAGATATAGAAAAATTTGGAAGTCATAAGCGCACCTTACCCCGGTGCAGGGGTCCGTCTCAGGGGGCCTCCCCCTCTGCCTGCCGGCAGAGGGCCAGAATGCCCTCCACCGTGCGGAAGGCATCCCTGGGCACCCGGGTGGGCTGGATCTGGATGCCCACATCTTCCAGCCCCTCCAGCAGGTCGATCATGGCCAAGGAGTCCAGGATGCCCTCCTCCAGCAGGTCGGCTCCGGGGCGGAGGGCGTCCTGGGTGCCGCAGACCTGCACCAGCAGGTCCCGGATCACATCGTCACCTATCATCATAGCATCTCCTCCAACCGTTTCCGGTCGCATTTTCCGTTGGGGGTCAGGGGCAGCCGGTCCAGCACCCGCCACTGACCGGGGATCTGATAGGGGGGCAGCAAATCCCCTAAAGCCTGGGCCAGCTTCTCCGGCTCCAGCCCGGCCCCCTCCACAAAGGCGGTCAGGCCCTTTACCTGTCCCGCCCGATCCCGCCGGGGGAGCACCGCCGCCCGCTCTACCTGGGGCAGGGCCTCCAGCACCCCCTCGATGCGGGTAGGCTCCAGCCGGTACCCCTTGTACTTCAGCTGTAAATCCCGCCGCCCCGCCCAGTAGAGCAGGCCGTTTTCCACATAACCCAGGTCCCCTGTGGAATATTTGCCACCAAACCGTGGGGAAACACTGGCTCCGGTGAGGATAATCTCCCCTTCCTCCAGGGAGATATCCACAGCCCCCTCCCCAATTGTGCCGATGGGCAGAGGCCCGGTGCACATCTCCCGGGAAATAGGCACGGCGCACACGGCGCAGGTGGCCTCGGTGGGACCGTAGGCGTTGAGCAGCGCCACGCCGGGAAACCGGTCCAGCAGCCGCCGGGCGGCGGCGGGGGGCAATACCTCTCCGCAGGAAAAGACCGTCCGCAGACGGGGCAGCCGGTCGGGGCCGAAGGAGGGTTCCGTCAGGCAGAGACGCAAAAAGGAGGGGGTGGCCACCAGCAGGGACACATCGCTGGCCTCCAGCCGGCGGAAGAGGGCCGTAAAATCCTCCTTTTCCGCCGGGGTGAGGGCCACATGGGTGCCGCCCCCCAGCAGGGACAGATAGAGGTCGGCCACCGACAGATCAAAGGACCAGGCCGCCTGACCCACCGCCGTCCCGCCCAGGACGGCGGCGATCTCCGGCAAGGCGGAAGCCCATCGGAGGAAGTGCTCCAGATTGCTCAGGCTCACCTCCACCAACTTGGGCCGGCCGGTGCTGCCCGAGGTAAAGATCTGGTAGGCAATGCGGCCGGGGTTGTCCGGAATGGGGCAGGCCAGGCCGGAGGCAAAGCCATCTTCCGCCCTCCGCCGGTCCAGCAGCACCGCCCCCGCCTGCTCCAGCAGCTCCCGCTGTCCCGCCGGGGGCAGCAGGGGGTCCAGGGGCAGGTAGGGCCGCCCCGCCAGCAGGCAGGCCACAAAGGCCACAGGTACCCAGACCTGACCCGGGTCCCCGATGAGGGCCACCGGGCCGGCCCCCTCCTCCCTCAGTCGGGCAGCCAGGCCCTGTGCCATAGGCCACAGTTCTCCCCAGCGGACCACCTCCTCCCCTGCCATCAGGGCAGGCCGGTCTCCCAGGGCGGCGCTGTGGGCCTCGATTCGTTCCAGCAGCATAGCGCACTCCTTTCAGCGCTGTAGCATCTGATCCGCCGGGATGAGGGCAGGATCAAAGAGCACCTTGGAGTGGTTGTCCAGCAGCAGCTCCCGGCCCGCTTCCTCGCCGGTGGTCCGGTCGCAGGTAATGCGGTAGACCTGGCTCACCCGGTAGTATTCCTCGCCCTCCCGGACATAACCGCTCCCCTCCTCCCGCAGCCGGTAGCGCAGGGGGAAGGGGTTCGTCCCCCGCAGTTCGCCGCACAGGTCGTCCTCCTCCAGCCACACCCGCAGCTGGACCGGCTGGTCGGTATCGTTGCGGAAGCGGTAATCCACATGGGGGTAAAAGATGGAGGTGCCGGTGCCGAAGGGCACCCGGCGGCGGTCGTCGGGAAAGAGAGCGTCCGAGTGGTGGTGCAGCTCGGTGACGGTCAGGGGGCTGTGGAGCACCAGGTAGTGGATCAGGTTGGCCAGCTGGCACAGCCCGCCTCCCACCGACCGGCCCAGGGTGCCGCTGGCAATGGTGAGTCCGTCCTGGTAACCCTTCCGGGCGGAGGGCTTGCCCACCAGGCGCCAGAAGGAGAAGCTCTCCCCCGGCGCCACCACCACTCCGTCAATGCAGGCGGCGGCCAGGGCCAGATTGGTCCGCTTGCTGCGCTGCAGGTCCATATCCACCCCGGTCAGACGCCGGAGCACCGGGGAGCGGTGCCCCTTGAGGAGCACGGGCAGCTCCTCTTCACACCGCCAGGTGGACCAATGTACCCCACCCCGCCGGTCAGCCAGGGCCTTGCGTGCCCCCTCTTTCCACAGGGAAATCCGATAGCACACCGGACCACACTGACAAAACAGCCTGCGTCTCGCCATGGAGACCACCTCCCAAATCCGGCGCGCCCCCTGCGAAAAAGGAGCGGGCGCGCCCGCTCCTTCTATCCTAGCATCCCCGTCGGGAATTGCAAGTTACGATTTGGCAACAGCCTGTCAGCCGTTGAACTTGTTCATGGCCTTGTCGGGCCCTTCCGCGATGAGGCACTCCACCGCCTTGCCCGCCTTCTCGATGGCGGCGGTGATGGTCTTCAGGTCCTCCCCCACGAATTTGGAGAGCACCCAGTCGGCCATGTCGTAATTGGGATGGGGCTTCTCTCCCACCCCCACCTTCACCCGGGGGAACTGGTCGGTGCCCAGGTGCTGGATGATGTTTTTGAGGCCGTTGTGGCCCCCGGCGGACCCTCCCTTGCGGATGCGCAGCTTACCCACGGGCAGGGACACATCGTCGGAGATGACCAGCACATGGTCGGCGGGGATCTTGTAGAACCGGGCGGCCTCCCCCACCGCCTCGCCGGACAGGTTCATATAGGTCACCGGCTTCATGAGCAGCACCTTGGCGCCCCCCAGCTCCACCGTGTTGGTGAGGGCGCGATACTTCAGCTTCTGCACCGGCACCCGCTGCTCCTCGGCGATGTGGTCGATGGTGAGAAAGCCCACGTTGTGCCGGGTGTTCTCGTACTTGTCCCCGGGATTGCCCAGGCCCACCACCAGCCACTCCACGCCGGAGGATCGATTTTTGTTGAAAAACATAATGGCTCCTTAAACAGGCAAAGGCGGGGGCAAGCCCCCGCCCTACCTGATGGTATGGTCAGATTTCGTCCGGAGCAGGACATGAGCCTGCGCAGGACACCTATACTCGTGGCCGCGGCGGCCACGACCACCCGCGCTGTGCGCGGGTGAGGGGGGTATCGAAACCATTGTGCCGCATAGCGGCGCGGTGGTTTCGTATCTAGGGTCGAATCTGCCGGGGGCAGGTTCGATACCAATCAGGCGCAAGCCACCTTTTATGGCAGACAACGTCCCCCCTGGACGGTCATTACACAAAGAGCTTGGAGACGGAAACTTCCTCGTAGATGCGCTCGATGGCCTCGGCAAACATATGGGCCACGGAGAGGTACTTGATCTTGTCACAGGTGACGCCCTGCTTGGGGGGGACGGTGTCCAGGAAGTAGAGCTCCTTGATGACGCTCTTCTCGATGCGCTCCACGGCGGGGCCGGAGAGCACGCCGTGGCTGGCGCAGGCGATGACGTCCACCGCGCCGCCCAGCTCCACCAGAGCCTGGGCCGCGCCGCACAGGGAGCCGGCGGTGTCCACCATGTCGTCAAAGAGGAGGACCTTCTTGCCCCGCACGTCGCCGATGATGTTCATGACCTCGGAGGAGTTGGCCTTCTGGCGGCGCTTGTCCACGATGGCCAGACCCATGCCCAGCTTCTGGGCGAAGGCCCGGGCCCGGGCCACAGAGCCCACGTCGGGAGAGACCACGATCATCTCATCCTCCTTGCCGGCAAAGCGGTCGTGGAGGTAGTTGGTGAAGATGGGGTTGCCCAGCAGATTGTCCACGGGGATGTCGAAGAAGCCCTGGATCTGGTTGGCGTGCAGGTCCATGGTGAGCACCCGGTCGGCGCCGGCCCGGGTGATCAGGTTGGCCACCAGCTTGGCGGAGATGGGATCGCGGGGCTTGGTCTTGCGGTCCTGGCGGGCGTAGCCGAAGTAGGGGATCACGGCGGTGATCCGGCCGGCGGAGGCCCGCTTCAGGGCATCGATCATAATGAGCAGTTCCATCAGGTTGTCATTGACCGGGTGGCTGGTGGACTGGACCACGAACACGTCGGAGCCGCGGACGGTCTCATAGATGGAGACGTAGTTCTCGCCGTCGGAGAAGGCTCCTACCTCGGCGTTGCCCAGCTCCATGCCCATCTCCTTGCAGATGGCCTCGGCCAGGGGGCGGTTGGAAGTGCCGGAAAAGATCTTGATGTCCTTACCGTGTGCGATCATTGTGTAAACATCCTCTCACAAAATTAGTGTTCTCTGTCTTTTCGTGCAGATCGAACTTATTTTTTTATTTTCTGTCCCATCAGCGGGACGGGTTCACTTTTTACGGGTCTGGCGGGCGGCCCACTGCTTCTTCACCGTCTGGCGGGGCCGGGCGATGGCCAGGGAGTCGTCGGGCACGTCGTCGGTAATGGTGGAGCCGGCGGCGGTGTAGGCGCCGTCCCCCACCCGGACGGGAGCCACCAGATTGGTATTGCAGCCGATGAAGGCGTCGTCCCCGATGGCGGTGCGGTACTTGCCCACCCCGTCATAGTTGACGGTGACGGTACCGCAGCCCAGGTCCACCCGGCAGCCCACGTCGGCATCTCCCACATAGGTCAGGTGGGAGATCTTGGTATCCTCTCCCACAGAGGCATTCTTCAGCGTCACAAAGTCGCCCACCTTCACGTTGGCCCCCACATGGCAGTTGGGGCGGATGTAGGCGAAGGGTCCGATGCTGGCCCCGGCGTCCACGGTGCTCTCGTTGAGCTGGGAGGCATTGACCACCACATGGTCGGCCAGGGCGCAGTCCCGGATCATGGTGTTGGGGCCCAGCTCACAGCCGGTTCCGATCACCGTGTCCCCCCGCAGGATGGTGCCGGGCAGGATCACCGTGCCCTTACCCACCCGGACCCGGGGTCCGGCATAACAGGTATTGGGGTCCATAATACGCACGCCGCTTTCCAGCAGGCGGTAGGCGCCGTAGTTGCGGGCGGTGAGCTCGGCCTCCACCCGGCCCTCGGGGCTGCTCTTGATGAGGGCGGCGCTCTGATACCAGATGCTCCGGCCCCCCAGCTTGTCGGCGTTTTCCTTCAGGGCCTCGTCCAGGCCGCTGCCGTCGGCCAAAGCCTGGGCCAACAGGGCCGCGTCAATGCGGCACACGCCGGTATCTTTATTATCCAGAGGACCGGTGCTGCCGTCATCCACCAGCTGCCGGGCACTCTGCCAGGAGAGAAGCACCGGCCGGGTCAGGATGAGCACCTTCCCCTCCAGCTTGCCCAGGAAAGCCATCAGCTGGTCCAGGGCGTCCTCGGTGCCGCCGGTGACGAATTCCGTTCCCACCGGGAAGCAGCCCTCCGCCTTTTCCCGGTCGTCACTGTGGCACACCACGAAAAACTGTTGCACGCCGGCGCTCTCCAGCGCCTCCGCCAGCCACAGGGCCGCCGGATCAAAGAGCAGGTCCTCCAGCATGGGGCACACGCCGGTCCCCTCCCGGGGCAGGAACACTACCGCTCCAGTCGCGCTCATACCTGAGATCACCTCAAAAAACAATGGATTTGCCTGTCCGCCCGGCGGGCAGGCTGCCGCAGGGCGTATTCTAGGGTCATTATAATGCGCAATGAACAAAGCTGGAAGGCTTGAAAGCCAAAGCTTTCAAGGCCAAGTAGCTTTGTTCTGGTGCAAGGTTTTTGGACGAAGTTATCCAAAAAACCTTGCACCTTCCATTGGTGCGTCTCAACGCACCAATGGAAATACGCATTATAACAATGGCTGAATTCCATAAAATCGGCTCCCTTGAGCCATTTTATGGAATTGCGCGGCTACAGCCGCGGGAATAAACCGATTTTCGGTTTATTCAGTAGACATTATTATAACAAAGCGGCCGGAAAAATGCACCGGGATTTTGAAAAAAACCCGTCTTTTTTTCCAACTTGGGCCCCTTGCACAAGGAAAGGGCGGTCTTTACCGTTTCTTTACCGCGTTTCCACCGAAGGCAGGCCGGGGCAGGCAGGCCGTCCGGTACAGGGCGGTCCGCCGCTAGATGCCCAGCACCTCCGCCGTGGCGCACAGCTTGTCGGCCACACACACCGCCGCCGCCGTCCGGCTGCGGGGGGCGCTGCGGGCCATGGGCCACATATGGGCCAGGATGCCGTTTTCCTCCTCCCGGCTCAGTTCCCCGCACAGGGCCCGGGCGTTTCGCTCCGCCGCCAGGGGATGGGCAAAGCACTGTTTATAGGAGGGCAGGCTCTTGGGATCGTAGAGATACAGATCGTGGAGCAGCCCCGCCCGGGCCGCCGCCCGTCCGTCCCGCCCCCACCGCCGGGCCAGGCGGAAAGCCACATAGGACACAAACAGGCTGTGCTCAAAGCAGGACACCCCCGGATGGTGCCGGATCTCCTTCATGGCCTGCACCGGCTGGGACACCAGCAGCTCCCCCACGCAGTCCAGATAGGCCGCCCAGTGTTCTTCCCGCACGATACCACGCCTCCTTCTCCGCTCTTGTTCTTCCTTATTATATCCCCCTGCAACCTGGCCCGCAACCCTATCCTGCCCCTGCGCTTCTGGTACAAACTGGATACCCTTTGACACACCCCGCTTCCACACTTTCCACAGTTGATTTTTACTAATGTCGGATGTATAATGAAACGAAGGGTTTATTAGGGGAGAAATCGAAATAATCTGGAGGTCATTCACAATGAAAGAAGTCTACGTAGTCAATTGCTGCCGTACCGCTGTCGGCTCCTTCGGGGGCAGCCTGAAGGACACCCCCGCCACCGATCTGGGCGCTGTGGTGGTCAAGGAGGCCCTGAACCGCTCCGGCCTGAAGCCCGAGCAGGTGGATGAGCTGATGTTCGGCTGCATCCTCACCGCCGCCCAGGGCCAGAACCCCGCCCGTCAGGTGGGCGTTAAGGCCGGTCTGCCCTACTCCGTGCCCGCTTACACCGTGGGTATGGTGTGCGGCTCCGGTATGAAGTCCGTCATTGAGGGCGCCCGCGCCATCCTGTCCGGCGACGCCGACGTCATCGTGGCCGGCGGCACTGAGAATATGTCCGCTGCTCCCTACGCTCTGCCTGCTGAGCGCTGGGGCGCCCGCATGGGCGACAAGAAGGTCGTGGACACCATGATCAAGGACGGCCTGTGGGACGCTTACAACAACTATCACATGGGCACCACCGCTGAGAACATCGCCGACGTGTGGGGCATCACCCGCGAGGAGATGGACGCCTTCGCCGTGTCCTCCCAGAACAAGACCGAGGCCGCCCAGACTGCCGGCAAGTTCGCGGACGAGATCGTGCCCGTCATGGTGAAGAAGAAGAAGGAAATGGTGGAGTTCAAGGTGGACGAGTTCCCCAAGGCCGGCGTGACCATGGAGTCCGTCTCCAAGCTGCGCGGCGCCTTCCCCGCCGGTCCCGAGGGCGTGGAGGACGAGATCGTTCACACCTTTGAGGTCACCCAGGTCCACGAGGCTGACGCCAAGAAGCACGTCCAGCGCGTCACCGCCGCCAACGCCTCCGGCATCAACGACGGCGCTGCCGCCATCGTGCTGGCTTCCGGCGAGGCTGTGGAGAAGTACGGCCTGAAGCCCATGGCCAAGCTGATCGGCTGGGGCCAGGGCGGCGTGGATCCCAAGATCATGGGCGTGGGCCCCGTGCCCGCTTCCCGCAACGCCATGGCCAAGGCCGGCGTGACCATCAACGACATTGACCTGGTGGAGGCCAACGAGGCCTTTGCCGCTCAGTCCATCGCCGTGGCCCGTGAGCTGGGCTTCGACATGGAGAAGGTCAACGTCAACGGCGGCGCTATCTCCATCGGTCACCCCGTTGGTGCTTCCGGCGCCCGTATCATTGTCACCCTGCTCCACGAGATGCAGAAGCGGCCCGAGGCCAAGAAGGGCCTGGCCACCCTGTGCATCGGCGGCGGCATGGGTGTCGCCACCATCTTTGAGAAGTGCTGATCCATCCGTAACTTCAAACCGGAGGGCCGTCTACCGGCCCTCCGGCTTGAAAATAATGTGATTTAAGGAGGACACTCCAATGGCCAAGTTTGTCACTGTGGAAGAGGCTGTGGCCCTCATCCCTGACGGCGCCACCATCATGGTGGGCGGCTTCATGGGCTGCGGCAACGCCCACAAGATCATCGACGCCCTGTCCAAGTCCGGCAAGGGCAACTTTACCCTCATCTCCAACGACGGCTCCATGCCTGGCGGCCCTCTGGGCGAGGACTACTACGGCATCGCCAAGCTGATCCACAATAAGCAGGTCAAGCACCTCATCGCCACCCATGTGGGCCTGAACCCCGAGGTGGCCCAGCAGATGAACGAGGGCACCCTGAAGGTGGACCTGATTCCCCAGGGCTCCCTGGCCGAGATGATCCGCGCCAACGGCGCCGGTCTGGGCGGCGTGCTCACCCCCACCGGCGTGGGCACCATCGTGGAGGACAACAAGGATTTCTGCCTGGGTAAGCAGACCATCGAGGGCCGCGACTACCTGCTGATGAAGACCGTCCACGCCGACGTGGCCATCATCTGCGGCAACAAGATCGACAAGGCCGGCAACGTGTGGTACAAGGGCACCACCCGCAACTTCAACCTGCCCATGGCCACCGCCGCCGATCTGGTCATCGCCGAGGCCGACCATGTGGTGGAGATCGGTGAGATCGAGCCTGAGAACGTACACACCTACGGCGTGTTCGTGGACTACGTTGTGGATGGAGGGAAAGCGTAATGGAAAAGTCTGAGATCAAGGGCTTTATCGCCAAGCGTGTCGCCAAGGAGCTGAAGGACGGCGACGTGGTCAACCTGGGTATCGGCCTGCCCACCCTGGTTCCCAACTACCTGCCCGAGGGCGTGAAGGTTACCCTCCAGTCCGAGAACGGCATCGTGGGTACCGGCACTGTCAATGACAACAACCGTGACCCCCTGTACGTCACCGACGCCGGCGGCGCTCCCGCCGCTGTGGCCCCCGGCGGCGCCTTTATCGACTCCTGCTCCTCCTTCGGCCTGATCCGCGGCGGCCATGTGGACGCTACCATCCTGGGCGGCCTGGAGGTTGACGAGGAGGGCTCCCTGTCCAACTGGATCATCCCCGGCAAGAAGGTGCCCGGCATGGGCGGCGCCATGGACCTGCTGGTGGGCGCCAAGAACGTCATCGTCGCCATGGAGCACACCGCCAAGGGCAACCCCAAGATCCTGAAGAAGTGCCGTCTGCCCTACACCGCCGTGCACTGCATCACCAAGATCATCACCGAGATGGCTGTGATCAACGTGACCGACAAGGGTCTGGAGCTGGTGGAGTACAACCCCGAGTTCACCGTGGAGCAGATCCAGGCCGCCACCGAGGCCACCCTGATCGTCTCCCCCGACCTGAAGCCCATGTGCTGATCGGCTTTTGCCGTTATGAAACGTCCCGCGGACAACCGCGGGACGTTTTTTTATGCCCGGTCCGCACCAAAACCGGAAGAAAAACGTCACACTTTTTTAAGGATTTTCCACCGTCCCCCGTGTATACTGACTGTACTAAGATGTGTCATACACTTCCGGAAAGGAGATGCCAGGATGATCCAGCTGAATTACCGGGACGCCCGGCCCATCTATGAACAGGTAAAGGATGGACTGCGGCACCTGGTTGTGACGGGGGCCCTCCAGGCCGGGGATAAGCTTCCCTCGGTGCGGGCGCTGGCCACGTCGCTGGCCATCAACCCCAACACCATCCAGCGGGCCTACGAGTCCCTGGAGCGGGAGGGCTATCTGTACACCGTGGCGGGCAAGGGTTCCTTTGCCGCCCCCCAGGCGGACGTAAACGCCGACCGTCGGGAGCGGCTGCTGAAGGACTTTGATTCCTCCGCCGCAGAGCTGCTGTTTTTGGGTATGACGGCGGGGGAACTGGCCCGCCGTTTGGACGAGGCCGCCGCCCGCCAGGCGGCCAGAGAGGAGAGGAAACCATGATCGAAGCCAAGAATGTGGTCAAGACCTTCGACGGCTTTAAGGCCCTGGACGGTCTGACCATGACGGTGCCCCAGGGCTCCATCTACGGTCTGGTGGGCCCCAACGGCGCGGGCAAGTCCACCCTGCTGCGCCACGTCACCGGGGTGTACCGGCAGGACTCCGGCTCGGTGCTGCTGGACGGCAACCCCATCTACGAAAACCCCGCCGCCAAGGCCCGCATCGCCGACATTCCCGACGAGCTGTACTACTTTCTGTCCGCCTCCACCCGGGACATGATGCGCTTTTACAAGGGCTTTTATCCCCGGTTTGACACGGCCCGGTACCAGGCCCTGAAGGATGTGTTCACCAACGTGGACGAAAACCAGCCCATCCGCCGCCTGTCCAAGGGAATGCAGAAGCAGAGCGCCTTTTGGCTGGCTCTGTGCTGCCGGCCGGAGGTGCTGGTGCTGGACGAACCGGTGGACGGTCTGGACCCGGTGATGCGCCGCCAGGTGTGGTCCCTGCTGATGGGGGACGTGGCGGAGCACGGCACCACCGTGCTGGTGTCCTCCCACAACCTGCGGGAGCTGGAGGATGTGTGCGACCATGTGGGCATCCTGTCCCACGGCAAGGTACTCATTGAGCGCTCCCTGTCCGATCTGCAGGAGAACGTGGTGAAAATGCAGATCGTGTTCCAGGAGCGGGAGATGCCCCAGCTGCCGGAGGACCTGGAGGTGCTCCATGTGTCCCAGGTGGGCCGCATCCATACCCTCATCATCCGGGGCAATGCCACCGACGTCACCAACCGGCTGGCGGTGTACGCCCCCATTCTGATGGAGGCGCTGCCCCTCACCCTGGAGGAAATCTTTATTTATGAGTTGGGAGGTGAGGACTATGGGGTCCGGGACATCGTACTTTAATATGACCCTCTTCCGCAAAAATCTGGCCCGGTTCTGGCCCATCTGGGGGCTGTACGCCCTGATTTGGGTGGTACTGCTGCCGGCGGGGGTACTGCTGCGCCGGGACGTGTGGGACAAGGGGAACGCCTGGGAATTCCCCCTGGTCCTGCTGGACGGCAGCCGGAACATGGCCCTGGTGCTGGCCTTCCTCTTTGGCATCCTGTGCGCCATGGCGGTGTTTTCCTACCTCTATTCCGCCCGCTCGGTGGGGATGCTCCACGCTCTGCCCATGCGGCGGGAGGGCCTGTTCCTCACCAACTACCTGTCCGGCCTGGCCTTTCTGTGGGTGCCCAACTTCGCTGTCTTTCTGCTGGCCCTGGCGGCGGAGGCCCTCAACGGCACGGTGGTGTTCAGCTCCCTGTTCACCTGGCTGGTGGTCACCTGCCTTTTGTGCCTGTTCTTCTACTCCTTCGCCGTGTTCTGCGCCATGTTTACCGGCCACATTCTGGCCCTGCCCGCCTTCTACCTGATCCTCAACTTCCTGGCCTCAGTCATTACCTATCTGTTGGAGAGCATTGCCCGGGAATTTCTCTTCGGGTTCAACGGCGCCGTGTGGGCCGAGAAGTGGGCCTTGTGGCTTACCCCTGCCCTCAAGCTGCTTCGAGCCACCGGCCTGGACTACACCGGCAGCAACCCCCGCTACTTCGGCCTGGGTCTGGTGGTCCTCTACGCCCTCATCGGCCTGGTGCTGGCGGGTATCGCCCTGGCTGTCTACTGCCGCCGCCAGCTGGAGCGGGCTGGGGATGTGATCACCGTAGGCTGGGTGCGCCCGGTGTTCCGCTACGGCATGGCCCTGTGCTGTGCCATCACTTTGGGCGCCTTCTTCTACTCCATCTTCTACCCCCTGCTGCCCCAGGGGGCCTGGACCCTGCTGGGCTGGATGCTGCTGTGGGGGGCTGCCGGCTGCTTCATTGCGGAAATGTTGCTGTGCAAGCGGCTGTGGGTATTCAAAACCAGCTGGAAGGGCTGCGTGGTCTTTCTGGTGTGCCTGGTGGCCGTCATGGCCACCCTGGAGCTGGACCTGCTGGGCTTTGAGCGCCGGGTGCCCGACGCCGCTCAGGTCAAGACGGTGGAGATCAGCGGCATCAGCAGCGCCCCCTATGACAGCGGCGCCTACCTGGACTTCTCCACCTCCGATCCCCAGACCATTGAGGAGGTCACCAGCCTCCACTCCTCCATCACCGGCCGCAAGGACGAACTGGAGGCGGTGCAGGCCAGCGGAATCAGCACCGAGTCCTGGATCACCCAGTCCAACGGACTGGACCTGCAGGTGGAGACCACCACCTCCGTCCGCCTGTGGTATGAGCTGACCGACGGCACCGTTCTGGAGCGGCAGTACGATCTGCCCATCCGGCAGGAGGATCTGGAGGATGCCTCCTCCCCCGCCGCCCAGCTGTCCCGGCTCATCAACCAGCCTCAGGCAGTCAGCGAAATCTATTTCGGCTCCATTGGGGAGACCGCCCGGCTGGTGGACGCCGCCCTGGTGAACCTGTACAACCCGGAGGACGACAGCTACGGCTTTGAGTACCTGCCCTCCGACCTGCTGGAGCCCCTGCTGGAGGCGGTGCAGACCGACCTGGCCCAGGGCAATCTGGGCCGCCGCTATCTGCTGGAGGACCAGGACCGGATGGACAACTGCTGCTACGCCGACCTGGAGCTCACCTTCCGGCTGGACCAGACCGGCGTCTCCGGCGGCACCGCTCCCTCCTCCGCAGCCACCACCTACACTGTCACCATCACCCTGCAAAAGAGCGCCGTCCACACCATGGAGGTACTCAAGGACTATCCCCACGCCTTCCTCTCCCAGGCGGAGGTCAATGCACTGTCCAACAACTGAGTCTTTCCCGAAGTCCCATCCGGGGCGCGCCGTCCACAGCGACGGCGCGCCCCTTTGTTGCCTCTCCACAAATCCGACGGTCTTTTTCCCAGTGTTGTGGGATACTTTTCCTTGATTTCTCAGCGTCATGTGCTATCATGTTGGTAAGTATCTCGGTAAGGAGGCTTGTGTATGATCGACCTGACCATCCATCGCCAGGGCCTGGAGCATAACATCCGTATTGCCCGGGAAAACGGCGTGGTGATTCCTACGTTTGAAAATATGATCCATCCGGAGACGGTACCTCAGCCCATCCGGGACCGGCTGACCCATGTGGGCCTGTGGGATGTGGACCCGGCCAACCTGTTCCGCATCACCTGGAAGAACGAGCCGGTGCCCACCGGCGGTCTGTACCGCTCCGCCCCCAACTACATCGAGCTGCCCCCCGCCCTCACCGGCGTGCCCGCCCGCATCCTGTGCCTGCCGGGCAAGTGGTTCCCCACCGGCTGCCACAAGGTGGGCGCCTCCTTCGGCTGTCTGGCTCCCCGGCTGGTCACCGGCCAGTTTGACGCCTCCTCCCAGAAGGCGGTGTGGCCCTCCACCGGCAACTACTGCCGGGGCGGCGCCTTCAACTCCAAGCTGCTGGGGGTCCACGGGGTGGCCATTCTCCCCGCCGGCATGAGCCAGGAGCGGTTTGACTGGCTGGCCTCCATCGACGCCGACGTCATCAAGACCCCCGGCTGCGAGTCCAACGTGAAGGAGATCTTCGACAAGACCAACGAGCTCAGCCGGGACCCCTCCTGCATGATCTTCAACCAGTTTGCCGAGATGGGCAACCATCTGTGGCACTACAAGGTCACCGGCGCGGCGGTGGCCGAGGCCTTTGAGGACGCCAAGCGCCCCGGTGACCGGCTGGCGGGGGCCTGCTTCACCTCCGGCTCCGCCGGCACCATCGGCTGCGGCGACTACCTGAAGGAGGTCTACCCCGCCATGAAGCTGGCGGTGGGCGAGGCCGTCCAGTGCCCCACCATTCTGAACAACGGCTTCGGCGATCACCGGGTGGAGGGCATCGGCGACAAGCACGTGCCCTGGATCCACGACGTGAAGAACACCGACATGGTGGTGGATGTGGACGACGCCGACGCTATGGCTCTGCTGCGGCTGTTCAACGAGCCGGCGGGCAAGGCCCAGCTCATCGGCGCCGGGGTGGACCCCCAGCTGGTGGAGCAGCTGTCCCTCATGGGCATCTCGGGCATTGCCAATGTGCTGTGCTGCATCAAGCTGGCCAAGTACTACGAGCTCACCGGGCACGACGTGGTATGCACCGTCCTCACCGACTCGGCGGATATGTACCGCTCCCGTCTGGCGGAGCTGACCGAACAGCTGGGTGAGTATGACGCCAAGGCAGCCGCCTATGACTTTGCCCTCCACCTGATGGGCCTGAAGACCGACTGTATGGCGGAGCTGGGCTACTACGACCGCAAGCGGGTCCACAACCTGAAGTACTACACCTGGGTGGAGCAGCAGGGCAAGACCACCGACGAACTGGACGCCCTGTGGTACGGCACCGAGTGGGCCGACGTCCACAGCCAGGCCGACGCCCTGGATGAGCTGATCCGGGCCTTCAATGAGGAGACCGGGGTGCTGAAGGGCCTGTAAAAGGAGGTTCCTCCATGAAATACGTTCTGGGCGCCAAGTGCGTCAAATGCGGCAGGGAATATGCCGCCGTCCCCGACCTCACCACCTGCTCCTGCGGGGGCATCCTGGACATTCAGTACGACTACGCCGCCCTCCGCCGGGATTTTTCCCGGGAAAAGCTGGCCCAAAACCCGGACCGGTCCATGTGGCGGTACCGGCCCCTGCTGCCCATCGAGGAGGAGTCCGCTCCCCCGCCCCTGCGGGTGGGCTGGTCCCCCCTCTACGAGGCGGACCGTCTGGGGGCGGAACTGGGGCTGAAAAAGCTGTACATCAAGGACGACGGCCAGAACCCCACTTCCTCTCTGAAGGACCGGGCCTCCGCCCTGGCGGTGGTCAAGGCCAAGGAGGCGGGGGCGGACACCATCGCCTGCTCCTCCACCGGCAACGCCGCCTCCTCCCTGGCGGGCAACGCCGCCGCGGCGGGTCTGCATACCTACATCTTCGTGCCTAGCCGGGCCCCCAAGGGCAAGGTGGCCCAGCTGCGGATTTTCGGCTCCACCGTCATCAGCGTGGACGGCTCCTATGAGGACACCTTCGAGCTGTCCAGGGCCGCCATCGACAAGTGGGGCTGGTACAACCGCAACGCCGCCATCAACCCCTACCTGTCCGAGGGCAAAAAGACGGTGACCCTGGAGATTATGGAGCAGCTGAACTGGCAGGCGCCCGACTATATCGCCCTTTCCGTGGGGGACGGCTGCACCATCGCCGGAGCCTGGAAGGGCCTTGTGGACCTCTATGAGGTGGGCCTCATCGACAAGCTGCCCAAGCTCATCGCCGTCCAGGCGGAGGGCTGCTGTCCCCTGAACCGGGCCATCCAGACCGGACAGCCCTGGTCCCCTACGGAGGAAAACACCCTGGCCGACTCCATCGCCGTTGGGGTGCCCCGCAACCCGGACAAGGCCCTGGGCGCCATCCGGGCCTCCCACGGCGTGGCCGTCAATGTGTCCGATGAGGAGATTCTCGCCGCCATGCGCCTGCTGGGCCGCACCCAGGGGGTATTTGGGGAGCCCGCCGGGGTCACCGGCACCGCCGGGGTAAAGAAGGCTCTGGAGCTGGGCCTCATCTCTCCCGACAGTACCGTGGTGAGTATTGTCACCGGCAACGGTCTGAAAGACGTGCAAAACGGCATCAAAGCCGCCGGGGAACCCCTGCTGGTATCCCCGGATATGGACGCGCTGCTCTCCGCCTTTGACCGGGCGGGCATCCGTCCCTGAAACCAACCAAAGAAAGGAAATCTATCACCATGAATGAACGCGCCGCCAAAATGGGGGTCTGGGCCCACTTTATCCTGACCCTGGCCAGCTTTATCCTCTCCCTCTATCTTCTGCTGTTCTGGCGCCATGACGGCACCCTCACCTTCGTGCTCATCGCCGTGTGGCTGGGCTATCTGGCCTACACCCTGTTCCGGGGCATGGCCGACCTGCTGGGCCCCCAGCGCCGGATGACCAACTTCACCCGGATGCTGGACCGCTGGCAGGACGCCTTCGGCAAACGCTCCAGCGCCCTGGCCCTGCTCACCTTTATGACCCTCATCGTGGGCGCAATAAAGATCATTGTCCCCATCCTCATCATGCAGCTGTAAAAGGAGGTCTGTTCCATGTCTATCCTCATCCAAAACGGCACCCTGATCTGCCCGGAAGGTCCGGTGCAGGCCGGCTTGCGGGTGGATGGAGGCAAGATCGTTGAGATCGGCCCCGCCCTGCCGGTGGGCGACAGCCAGGTCATTGACGCCACCGGCAAGCTGGTGTTCCCCGGCTTTATCGACACCCACACCCACTTCGAGATGAACAAGGGCACCATCCGGGAGACCGCCGACAACTGGGAGAGCGGCACCCGGGCCGCTCTGGCCGGCGGCACCACCTGCGTGCTGGACTTTGCCGAGCCGGAGCGGGGGGCCTCCCTTCAGTCCGCCCTGGACGAGTGGCACGCCCGGGCCGACGGCCACGCCAGCTGCCACTACGGCTTCCATATGACCATCAAGGACTGGGACAAACGCATCATCGCTGAAATCCCCCAGATGACCGCCCAGGGCGTCACCTCCTACAAGGTGTACCTGGCCTACGCCAACATCCGCATCTCCGACGGTGTGGCCTACGAGGTCATCAAGGCCGTGGGCAAGGAGGGCGGCGTGGTGGGCTGCCACTGTGAGAACGGCGACCTCATCGACCGGGCCATCGCCGAGCTGAAGGCCGCCGGCAAGCTCTCCCCCGCCAGCCATCCCCTGTCCCACACCGCCGTCATGGAGGCGGAGGCGGTGGACCGCTGGCTGGCTCTGGCCGAGCAGGCGGGCTACCCCGTCAATGTGGTCCACCTGTCCACCCGGCGGGGCCTGGAGGCCGCCCGCGCCGCCCGCAAGCGGGGCCAGAAGGTCTATCTGGAGTCCTGCCCCCAGTACTTCACCCTCACCGAGGACAAGTACCACCTGCCCGGCTTCGAGAGCGCCAAGTATGTGTGCGCTCCCCCCGCCCGGCCCCAGTCCGACGTGGACGCCCTGTGGGAGGCCCTGGAGAACGGTGAGATCGACACCATCGGCACCGACCACTGCTCCTTCAACTTCAACCCCACCAAGATGCTGGGCAAGGATGACTTCTCCGCCATCCCCGGCGGCATTCCCGGCACCGAGCACCGCCCCCCCATTATGTACACCCTCGGCGTGAAAACCGGCCGCATCACCTCCCATCAGATGATGCTGGCCCTGGCCCAGCACCCCGCCCAGCTCTTCGGTATGTTCCCCCGGAAGGGCGCTCTGGCGGTGGGCAGCGACGCCGATATCGTAATCTTTGATCCCAATTATACCTGGCGTATTACCGCCGAGGCCCAGTACCAGCGGGTGGACTACACCCCCTACGAGGGCATGGAAATGGCGGGCCGCACCGACACGGTGCTGCTGGACGGCCAGGTGGCGGTACAGGACGGCAAGGTGGTCCAGGAGGGTCTGGGGCACTATGTGTCCCGCGGTCCCTCCCAGTTCTGGCGGTGAAACGGGTGGGCGCCGTGCTGCTGGCCTCCGGTCTGGGCCGGCGGTTCGGCTCCAATAAGCTGTTGAGGTTGGTAGAGGGCGTGCCCCTCTACCGCCGCGCCATGACCACCCTGGCAGGGGCGGGGCTGGACCGGCTGGCGGTGTGCTCCCCCTACCAGGAGGTGCTGGAGGCCGGGGAGGAGCTGGGCTTTCTCCCCCTGTACAACCCCAATGGTGCAGAAGGGATCTCCGCCTCCATCCGCCTGGGGGTCTCCCGGATGGGGGACATGGATGGGGTGCTCTTCTCGGTGTGCGACCAGCCTTTTCTGACCACAAAAAGTATTATTCGATTGAAAGATACCTTTGAGGAATCAAAAGACGCCATCTGTGCCCTGTCCTGGGGTGGAAAACGGGGCAACCCCGTCCTCTTCCCCGCCGATCTGCTGGGGGAGCTGGCCGCCCTCACCGGGGACACCGGCGGCGGCGCGGTGGTGAAGCGCCACCCGGAGCGGCTGGTGCTGGTGGAGGCTTTTTCCCCAAAGGAGCTGTCCGATGTGGATAAACCGGAGGATCTGAGCGTATAAGCAGCAGGGGCGGCCCATAAGGGCCGCCCCTGCTTAAATTTTTTCCCAAAACAGCTTATTTTTTAAGGGATATTTCAGGTTGCCACCATTCCCCTGATATGCTATAATCTACATTGCGAAATAAATGCGCTCCATTTGTTTCGACCCGCCGCATCGCGGCTGAAAAAGAAAGGAAGAATGTTATGAAGAAGCGCGCATTGACTCTGCTCCTGGCTCTGGCCATGATCGTCAGCCTGGCTGCCTGTGGCGGCGGCGGCAGCGGTGCTGCCGGCTCCTATAAGATGACCAAGATGAACGCCGCCGGCGTTGAGATGAACATCGACGACCTGGCTGCTCTGGCCGGCGTGGATATGACCGTTACCCTGGAGCTGAAGGCCGACGGCAACTTCACCCTGGACATGAGCGCTCTGGGCACCGGCAGCGTCTCCGGCACCTGGACCTCCAGCGGCAGCACCGTCACCCTCACCTCCGACGGCGAGGACGTGAACGCCACTATCAGCGGCAAGACCCTGGTGATGGAGCAGGACGGCCAGTCCCTTACCTTCGAGAAGCAGTAAGTCTTGTCTCTTACTTATTGAAAACGCCTGTAAACCGGACTGCCCCATCTGGGGCAGTCCGGTTTTTCTTCCAGTCTATGACCTTGCGCCCTTTCGACCCTTCGTGCTATAATGGATCCCTATTAAGAAAATACCGTCCCCCCTGCCATACCAGCCAGAAAGGAAGGACCTCATGAAGCTGATCCGAACCCGACTCCTTTTGCCCCTGTTGGCAGCGCTGTTTCTGACCGTGGGGCTGACTGCCTGCGGCAGCTCCTCCCAGCCCGCTCCCACCGACACCAGTGCCGACGTGGTGGGCATTTACCGCCTGCAGCACATCTCCGCCGCCGGGCTGGATCTGGACGCCGACGCGCTGAGCGAGACCATGGGCACCCAGATCTCTATCCAGCTGGAGGTGAAGGCCGACGGCACCTTTGTTATGGACTCCGCCATGCCGGAGCTGAACCGGCAGGAGACCATCTCGGGCACCTGGAGCCAGAAGGACGGCGCCATTACCTTTGCCACCGACAGCGAGGAACTGCCCGTCACCTTTTCCGACGGGGTCCTGACCCTGGAGCAGAACGACCAGAGCCTGGTTTTTGAGAAGACCTGAACCTGTGCCGCGGCAGACGGAACCCCCGTCTGCCGCGGTTTTTTGTAAAAACGGCAGAGGCCGGACGCCCGCTCCTGGCGCCCGGCCCCTGCCGAAGGAAAGAGGATACAATGAAATGAAAAGAAACTGTCTCTTGCAAGGATTATGATACCGGAGAGATGTTAACGAAAAAATCCCCAGGTGTTACAATTCCGTTAAATCTGCCATCCATTCTGTAAAGATCCTGTGAAGAAAAGCGAAACGGGCAGCGTTGCGCTCGCTGCCCGTTTCTTATGATTGGAGGATAGAATGAAAAGAAGCTTTGTCTCTTGCAAGTGATATCCTAACAGTGGGTTGTTAAAAAAAGTAGCTCTGTTTGTTACAATTTGATTAAATGTACAAAAAAGCCGTCTTCTTTACCTCAAATTCTGGAAAAAGCTCTGGAGTAATGCGGTACATTCCGCCTCCATCAGGCCGCCGTAGATGCGGGGATGGTGGTTGAACCGCTCCTCAAACAGATTGAGCACCGACCCGCAGCACCCGGCCTTGTCGTCCTTGGCCCCGTAGTACAGGGCGGGGATGCGGGCGTTGACGATGGCCCCGGCGCACATGGGACAGGGCTCCAGGGTGACGTACAGGGTGCAGCCCGTCAGCCGCCAGCCCCCCAGGGTGCGGCAGGCCTGGTGGATGGCCTCGATCTCGGCGTGGCCCAGCGCGGTGCGGGCGGTCTCCCGCCGGTTGCGGCCCTCCCCCACCACCACGCCGTCCTTCACGATGACGCAGCCTACCGGCACCTCGCCCTCCTCCATGGCCTGACGGCCCAGCTCCAGGGCGCGGGCCATGTAATCCCGATGCTCCATCCGCTCTCCTCCTTCTCTCACACGGCTTTTGTGGTCATGTGTCCTTATATTTGTTATAGCATAATTTCAAAGGCTATGCTATACTATTTGAAGGAAACCTAACTTTTTTGCAGGTGATTGTTTTGGTCGAAATTTTCCTCATCGCCGTCAGTCTGGCCCTGGACGCCTTTGCCGTTTCGGTGTCCAGCGGCATCTCCATCCCCGGCTTCGGCGGCCGGCAGGCTGTGAAAATGGGGGTCTGGTTCGGCGGCTTCCAGTTTGCCATGCCGCTGATCGGCTGGCTGCTGGGCACCAGCGTCAGTCAGTACATCGAGGCGGTAGACCACTGGGTGGCCTTCGCCCTTCTGGCCATCATCGGCGGCCGGATGGTGTGGGGCGCTCTGCGCCGCGGCGCCGGCGAGGAGGAGGAAGCCCCCTCCGACCTGTCCGCCCGGCGGCTGTGCCTGCTGGCCATCGCCACCAGCATCGACGCTCTGGCCGTGGGCGTGTCCATGGCCTTTATGAATGTGCCGGTGCTCCTCTCCGCTGTGGTCATCGGTGTGGTGGCCTTTGTGCTGTCTGTGGTGGGCGGCCTGGCGGGCCGCAGGCTGGGGGCTCTGTTCCAGCGGCGGGCTGAACTGGTGGGCGGTCTGGTACTGGTGGGCATCGGCATTAAAATTCTGGTGGAGCATACGATGGGAGGCTGAACCGTGGGCATTTGGGAACGTCTGGACCTGGACCCGGCGGTCCACCGCATGGTGGCCCTGGTGGGGGGCGGCGGCAAGTCGTCCACCATGTACGCCATGGCCAAACAGGCGGCGGACAGCGGGCGGAAGGCGGTGGTCACCACCACCACCCACATCCTCCCCCATCCCGGCCTGCCCCTGGCAGGCGGTCTTGGGGAGCTGGCCGCCCTGCTGAAGAAGCACCGGGTGGTCACCCTGGGGGCCTACGACAGCCGGGGCAAGCTGACCGGGGCGGGCGATCCCGGGGCCTGTCTGGAGCTGGCCGACGTGGTGCTCATTGAGGCCGACGGGGCCAAGCTGCGGCCTCTTAAGGCTCCGGCGGACCATGAGCCGGTGATCCCTCCCTCCTGCCACGCCGTTATCGCGTCGGCAGGCCTGGACAGCCTGGGCAAACCTGTGGAGGAGATCTGCCACCGGCCGGAGCGGGTATGCGCCCTGCTGGGGGTGGAGCCCGACCACAAAATCACCCCCGCCGACGTGGCGGCCATTCTGTCCAGCCCTCTGGGCGGACGAAAAGACGTGGGACAGGCCATGGCCTTCCGCTGTCTGCTGAACAAGGCGGACGACGATCAGCGGTGGACCTGGGGCACGGAAATTCAGGGGCTGTTGGCCCAGCAGGGCATCCACAGCGCCATTACTTACTACAAAGAAGAGGAGCGGGGCGGATCATGCTTATTCTAGTGAAAGGCGCGGGAGATCTGGCCACCGGCACGGCGGTGCGGCTGTACCGGGCGGGCTTTCAGGTGGTCATGACGGACATTGCCCAGCCCACGGCGGTGCGGCGAACCGTGGCCTTCTCCCAGTGTATCTACGACGGTCAAACCACCGTGGAGGGAATTACCGCCCGGAAGGCGGAAAACCGGGACCAGGCCAGGGACATTCTGGCCGTCGGGGAGATCCCGGTGCTGGTGGACCCCCAGGCCGCCATCCTGGCCCAGCTGCCCTTTATGGTAGTGGTGGACGCCATTCTGGCCAAAAAGAATTTGGGCACCACCATCAGCGACGCCCCCATCGTGCTGGCCCTGGGCCCAGGCTTCACCGCCGGCACCGACTGCCACGGCGTCATTGAGACCAAGCGGGGCCACGACCTGGGCCGGCTCATCCTGGAGGGGACCGCCATCCCCAACACCGGCGTGCCCGGCGACGTGGGAGGCTACACCAAGGAGCGCATTATCCGTGCTCCCGCCGACGGGCCCTTTGAGCCGGTGGCTCAGATCGGCCAGCAGGTCAATCTGGGCGACGTGGTGGCAAAAGTCAACGGCATCCCCGTCACCGCCCAGCTCACCGGCATCGTCCGGGGGATGCTCCCCGCCGGTATCCCGGTGACCGCCGGGATGAAGGCGGGAGACATCGACCCCCGGTGTGAGGTGCGCCACTGCTTCACCGTGTCGGACAAGGCCCGGGCCATCGGCGGCGGCGTACTGGAGGGTATTTTGTACTTTGGAAGGAGATTGCGCCTGTGGAACGACTGATTCTGTGCGGCGGCGGCCACGTTTCCCTGGAGCTGGCCTATGTGGCCGTCCGGCTGGAGTTTGAGGTCATCGTCATCGACGACCGGCCGGAGTTTGCCAACACTGACCGCTTCCCCATGGCCCATCAGGTGCTGTGTATGCCCTTTGACCAGGCCCTCAACCAGCTGGGCAGCCGGGACAGCGACTATTTCGCCATTCTTACCCGGGGCCACGCCTTTGACAAGGACTGCCTGGCACAGGTGCTGCGGGGGCAGTACGCCTATGTGGGCATGATTGGCAGCCGCACCAAGGTGGCCGCCGTGTACAAGGCTCTCCGGGAGGAGGGCTTTTCCCAGGAAATACTGGACGGGGTATACTCCCCCATCGGCCTGTCCATCGGGGGCCAGACCCCGGCGGAGATCGCCGTGGCCATTGCCGCCCAGCTGATCCAGGTCCGGGCCCAGCGGGGCCCCGGCGCCGTCAGGCCGCCGGAGGAGTCCGGGGTGCTGTGCACCATCATCGAGAAGCACGGCTCCGCCCCCCGGGGTGTGGGTACCTGGATGCTGGTACGCCCCGACGGCAGCTGCGCCGGTACCATCGGCGGCGGCGCTGTGGAGTATGAGGCCAAAAACCACGCCCTGGCGCTGTGGCAGTCCGGCGGACAGGAGGAGGTCGTGGAGTACGACCTGTCCCACGCCGCCGCCGAGCTGGGCATGGTGTGCGGCGGCCGGGTGAAGGTCCGCTTTACGCCGAGAAAAATTTGACTGTACAGGAGCCGCCGGTGACCCGGCCGGAGAGCGCCGGACCAATCCTTCGGCGGCTCGGCAGCCTCCCTGTGGCTCATCACCCTGCTCACTGCCGGTCCGATGGGGGTGAGCGGTAGCAAGAGCGGCCCCGCTGCGCTGTGCAGCGGGGCCGCTCTTTGATTTTGTTACCGCTCCTCCCGGAAATAGGGCAAACCGAGGGAGTTTGGCGGCTGCTTGACCCCCACGGGGCCTGTCCCGCGGGGACCCCCCCGATTTCTATTTGCGGCCGGGGAAAATGAATTCCCCCGGCCCGCGCGCCAAGGCGCGTCCCGCCTGCGGCGGGTCCCAAGACAAGCAGCTTTTACACTGGCAATCAATCCGGCTTACCGCTCCTCCCGGAAGTAGGGCAAACCGAGGGAGTTGGGCGGCTGCTTGTCTTTGCTGTTGCGCAGGGAGGTAAAGATCAGCACGATGACGGTGACCACATAGGGCAGGATCTTGTACAGTTCGTCGGGGATAAAGCCCAGGTGGAGCCGCTGGTACAGGATCATCAGCGCGCCGAAGAGGATGGAGCCCCAGATGGCGTTGAGGGGCCGCCACAGGCAGAAGATGACCAGGGCAACCGCCAGCCAGCCCTCGCCGGACAGGGCCTCGTGGTTCCACACGCAGCTGGCGATGGTCATGATATACACCATGCCGCCGATGGCCGAGATGCCGCCGCCGATGACGGTGGCCAGGTATTTGTACCGGGTGACGTTGACGCCGGCGGCGTCGGCGGTGGCGGGGGACTCACCCACCGCCCGCAGGGACAGGCCTGCCCGACTCTTGTTGAGGAACAGGTGCATCCCCACCGTCAGCACGATGCCCAGGTAGAGGAAGATGCTGTGTCCGAAGAGCAGGGGGCCCACCACCGGCAGCTGTTGCAGGGCCGCCGGGAAGGGGGAATTGAGAAAAACCGCCTTCAGGTCGTTGCTCACCGCCACATAGCCGCCGGAGGTCACCCGCATATACTCGCCGATGAACTGGCCGGCGCCGGTACCGAAGATGGCCAGGGCCAGACCGGTGACGTTCTGGTTGGCCCGGAGGGTGATGGTGAGGAAGGAGTAGATGAGGGCTCCAATGGCGCCCCCCAGGAAGGCGAAGAACAGGGCCAGGATGACGGCCAGCACGCCGCTGGTGCCGCCGGCCCCCTCGAAGTAGAAGGCAGCGCCCAGGCCCATGGCTCCGCCCATGAACATCATGCCCTCCACGCCCAGGTTCAGGTTGCCCGCCTTTTCCGACAGGATCTCACCCAGGGTGCCGTAGAGCAGGGGCACGCCGTTGAGAACGGCGGCCATGATCAGGAGCAGGACCGCGTTGCTGTTGATATCCATTACTTGGCCACCTCCTTATGGCTGCCCCGGAAGATGAGGCGGTAGTTGATGAAGAACTCACAGCCCAGCATACAGAACAGGAAGATGCCGGTGATGATGTCCGAGATGGAGGCGGGCACGGACAGCTGGGTCTGGAGGGTGTCGGCGCCCTTGTCCAGCACCGCCAGCAGCACCGAGATGCCCACCATGGCGAAGGGATTGAGCTGGGCCAGCCAGGCCACGGTGATGGCGGTAAAGCCCACACCGGCGGCCACGCCGGAGTACAGGGTGTTGTCGGCGCCGGAGCAGACGATGAAGCCCACCAGGCCGGCGATGGCGCCGGAGAGGAACATGGTCCGCATGATGATCTTGCCCACGTTCATACCGGCGTACCGGGCGGTGTTCTCGCTCTCGCCGATGACGGCGATCTCATAGCCCTGCTTGGTGTACTTCATGTAGAAGAACATGGCCACCGTCAGGACCAGGACGATGATCCAGCCGCAGTGGACCCCCAGCACCTTGGGCAGCACGGCGGCGGAGTCGAACTGGGGAATGATCTGGGAGCCGGGACGGCCCTCCCAGGGGCCGCCCTGGAGCCACTTCACCACGCCGATCATGATATAGTTCATCATCAGGGTGAACAGGGTCTCGTTGGTGCCCCACTTGGCCTTGAAGAAGGCGGGCACCAGGGCCCACAGGCCGCCGCAGATGGCGCCGGCCACGGCCATGACCACCAGCAGGGCGGGACCGGGCAGCTTATCCGCCCAGAACAGGGCGAAGTAGGAGGCGCCCACGGCGCCGGCGGTGATCTGGCCCTCGGCGCCGATGTTCCAGAAGCGCATTTTGAAGCAGGGGGCGATGGCCAGGGCGGTGCCCAGCAGAGGCACGGCGATCTTCACGGTCTGGCGGATGGCGGTGGGCTTGCCCAGGGAGCCGCCCACCATGGTGCCGAAGGCACCGAAGGGGTTGTGGCCCATGAGCAGGAAGATAAGGGCGCTGATGAGGATGGCCGCCAGGAAGGAGGCCCCGCGGATGGCCCACACCTGGCCCTTGGGCATACCGTCCCGCTTGGCCAGACGGATCAGGGGCGTATTGGATTCATGCACGGTCCTCTCCCTCCTTTCCGCCGCCCACATGGGTCATGAGCAGGCCTACCTGCTCCTTGGTGGCGGTGGGTCCGTCCACAATGCCGGACACCTGGCCGCCGCACAGCACCAGAATCCGGTCGCACAGCTCCAGCAGCACGTCCAGGTCCTCGCCCACCAGCAGCACCGCCACTTCCTTCATCTTCTGCTCGTTGAGCAGCCGGTAAATGGTGTAGGAGGAGTTGATGTCCAGGCCCCGGACGGGATAGGCGGTCATGAGCACGGTGGGGGTGGAGGCGATCTCACGGCCCACCAGCACCTTCTGCACGTTGCCGCCGGACAGACGGCGCACGGGGGTGGCCACCCCGGGGGTGACGATCTCCAGCTCGTCGATGAGCTTTTCCGCCAGGGCCTTGGGGGCCTTCCGGTCCACCAGGGGGCCAGGGGTGTCCTTGTAGGTCTTGAGCATCATGTTGTCCACCATGCCCATGCCCCCCACCAGGCCCATGCCCAGCCGGTCCTCGGGCACAAAGGCCAGGGAGACGCCCACCTTGCGGATCTGGCCGGGGGTCTTGCCCACCAGCTCCTCCCCCGCCTTATCCACCGGCACATGGTGGCCGGCAATGTCGCTGTTGGGGTGGGGCGGATAGTAGAAGATGTGGCCGGAGTCCGCCTTCTGCAGGCCGGCAATGGCCTCCAGCAGCTCCTTCTGGCCGGAACCGGCGATACCGGCGATGCCCAGGATCTCACCGCCGAAGGCCTGGAAGGAGATGTCCTTCAGCACCGGCAGGCCCTCGCCGTTGCGGCAGTTGAGGCCCTTCACCTCCAGCCGCAGGTCCTTGTACTTGGCCTGGGGCCGGTCGATGTTCAGGGTGACGGCGTGGCCCACCATCATCTCGGTGAGCTTCTGGGGGTTGGTGTCGCAGGTGTTGACGGTGCCGATGTACTTGCCCTTGCGGAGGACCGCCACCTTGTCGGACAGGGCCATCACCTCGTGGAGCTTATGGGTGATGATGACGATGGCCTTGCCGTCGGCCTTCATGGCCCGGAGGATATTGAAGAGCCGCTCGGTCTCCTGGGGGGTAAGGACGGCAGTAGGCTCGTCCAGGATGAGGATCTCAGCCCCCCGGTAGAGCACCTTGACAATCTCCACCGTCTGCTTCTCGGACACCGACATATCATAGACCTTCTTGTTGGGGTCGATGCCGAAGCCGTACTTGTCGCTGATGGCCTGGACCTGGGCGGCCACCGCCTTGCGGTCGTGCTCCTTCCCCTTCAGGCCCAGGGCGATGTTCTCGGCGGCGGTAAACACCTCCACCAGCTTGTAGTGCTGGTGGATCATGCCAATGCCGTGGGCAAAGGCGTCCTTGGGAGAGCGGATGGTCACCGGCTTGCCGTCGGCCAGAATCTCGCCCTCGTCGGGGAGATAGATGCCGGAGAGCATATTCATCAGCGTGGTCTTGCCGCTGCCGTTCTCTCCCAGCAGGGAGAGGATCTCCCCCCGGTTGATGGCCAGGTCAATGCCATCGTTGGCCACCACCTTGCCGAAGCGTTTGGTGATGTGCCTGAGTTCAATTGCATGGACAGGTTCCAAGGCTGTCATCCTTCCTGTGATGAGACGTGGGTGGGTGCTTTACGGGATTTCCCGGGAAAGGACAGAAAAGAGGGCTGCGTGTGCAGCCCTCTTTTGGGTTAAGGTCATCAATAGGCGGAGTTGAGCCACTCGATGCCGTCGATCTGCACGGTGAAGTAAGGCGCAGACTGGAAGTAGGACTCATGGAAAGCGCCGTCAAACACGGCCTCCTGGTCATCGGCCACGAAGTCGCCGTCGGTATCCAGGGCCATACAGGTGGTGAGGGGCTGGCCCTCCACGGTGAAGGTGGAGGTGTCGAACACCTGCAGCTCGCCGGAGCGGATCTGCTCCTCCACCTCGGCCAGCTTCTCAGCGGTGCCCTCGGCGGCGATGTCGGTGTTCAGCTCGGTCATAACCACAGCGCCCTCGTCCATGCCGTGGCACCAATCCTGGTCGAACTCCTCGCCGTTGGCCACGGCCTCGATGGCGTACTCAAAGTACACGGACCAGTCGATGCGGGTACCGATGAGGGAGGAATCGGGAGCCACGGAGATCATGTCGTTGTTGTAGCCGGTGTGGAAAGCGCCGTTGTTCTGAGCGGCGGTGGCGGGGGTGGTGTTGTCGGAGTGCTGGGAGATCATGACGCAGCCGGCGTCGCACAGAGCCTGGGCGGCGTTGCCCTCCTCAGAGGCGTCGGACCAGGAGCCCACGAACTGGACCTTCATGGTCACGCTGGGGCACACGCTCTTGGCGCCCAGGTAGTAGGCGGTAAAGCCGGAGATCACTTCGGCGAAGGAGTAGGCGCCCACATAGCCGATGACGGCCTGGTCGGCGGTGATCTCGCCGTTGTCGATCATCTCCTGGAGCTTCATGCCGGCCACCACGCCGGCCAGGTAGCGGCCCTCATAGATGTTGGCGAAGGCGTTGTGAGTGTTGTCCAGGCCGTCGTTCCAGGAGGCCTGGTTGGTGCAGGCGATGAACTCGATCTCGGGGTAGTCGGGAGCCACCTTCAGCATGAAGGGCTCAAAGCCGTAGGAGTTGTTGATGATCAGGTCGCAGCCGGCCTCGGCCAGCTCGATGTTGGCGTCCTCACAGGAGGAGTCCTCGCCGATGTTCCACTTGACCTGCCAGTCCACGGTGATGCCCTTGGCGGCCAGCTTCTCGGTGACGGCCTCCTTGCCGCGAATGAAGTTGTAGGTGTAGCCCTGGTCGTTCTCGTCGCCGATGCAGATCAGGCCCACCTTGACGGTCTTGCCCTCACCAGAGGGGGTCTCGGTGCTGCCGGAAGTGGTCTCGCCGCCAGCGGGGGTCTCGCTGTCCCCACCGCCGCCGCAGGCAGCCAGGCCCACCATCATGGCGCCAGCCAGGAGCAGTGCAAGCAGTTTTCTCTTCTTCATGTCCAAGTTTCCTCCTTTGATCCACAAAATCTTCCATTCTTTCCTTCAAAACAGCCTGCTTCCCCACAGGCTGGTCTGAACACACTCATGACGGCAGGCCGCTCAGCAGAACTCCACGCCGTCCTCTACACTCATACTCTTAATTCTCGCAAGAGATTCCACCCGCACGCCCATGCCGCGGATCAGGTCGCCGCCGGGCTGGAAGGCCTTCTCTACGGCGATACCGGCGCCCACCAGGGCAGCCCCGGCGTCCCGCACCAGCTTGATGAGGCCCTGGAGGGCAGAGCCGTTGGCCAGAAAGTCGTCAATGATGAGCACCCGATCCTCGGGCAGCAGGAACTGCTTGGCCACAATGATATCGTACACCTTGCCGTGGGTGAAGGACTCCACCTTGGAGGTGTACACGTCGCCGGCGATGTTCTTGGTCTTGTTCTTCTTGGCGAAGATCACCGGACAATCAAAAAACTGCGCGGCCACACACGCGATCCCGATCCCCGATGCCTCGATGGTCAAAATCTTGGTAACCCCGCAGTCCTTGTACAAACGCAAAAATTCCTTACCCATTTCCTGAAACAGCCTGACATCCATCTGATGATTGAGGAAGCTGTCCACCTTCAGCACGCCGCCTTCCCGAATGATGCCGTCGGTGCGGATGCGATCTTCCAGCAATTTCATATCGCCGTCTCCTTAACAAAAAATTCATTTTTATTGTATCGAATTCTGCATCCCTCTGCAACCGACCATATTCTATCAAAAAACAGCGTTCTCGTCACCCCTTTTTATTCATTTTGTCTGATTTATACAGGTTTTTTCTGCCTCCCGCCCGGGAGGCCCTCCGTTTTTCGTTGTACTTTGCCTGCTCCTTTGTTAAAATAATAGATGTCAGACCCAATTCCCTGTTTTACCCATGATAAAGGAGGTCTTTTTTTCATGAAGCGCCGGATCTGTGCGGCGGCTCTCACCGCCGTTTTACTGCTTTGTGCCGCACCCCTCTCCCCCGCCGCCCGGGCTTTTTCCGATACCAGCGGCCACTGGGCCCAGGCCGACATCGACAAGGCCCGGGATTACGGCCTGATGGAGGGCTATCCCGACGGCCGGTTCGGCATCGGCGACGACATCACCCGGGCGGAATTTGTCACCGTCCTGTGCCGGATGTTTGACTGGGACATGATCTCCCCGTCCTCCCCCTCCTACATAGACTGCGGCACCAAGGAGTGGTACTACTCCGCGGTGGAGACCGCCCGGGCCCACGACGTGATGGACCCCAACGGCGCCTTCCGGCCCCTGGATCTCATCAGCCGGGAGGAGATGGCGGTGATGCTGGTCCGGGCCCTGGGGTACGACACCCTGGCCCAGGATCTGTCCTCCCTGTCCCTCCCCTTTGACGATGTGAAGAGCAGCGCGGGCTACATCGCCATTGCCTATGACATCGGCATGATCAAGGGGGTGGCCGGCCCCAACGGTCAGCTCAAGTTCCTGCCCTCCCACTCCGCCACCCGGGAGGAGGCCGCCACCATGCTGGTGCGGGTATATGAGCGGTACATCTCCAAGGTGGACTGGCTCCACGGCTTCTACGCCTTCTCCTCCTACTCCCAGATCAACCTGACCGCCGATATGGACGCCGTCAGCGTGGGCTGGGCCCGGCTGGAGTACGGCGAAAACGGCCCCACCCTCAACTCCACCAGCGCAAACGGCAACGACTGGGTGAAACCCTCCGATCCCACCCCCGCCACCGACTACTTTACCAGCCACGGGGTAGACTACAACCTGTGTGTCTTTGGCTCGGCCACCGACTCCGTGACCCTGGCCGACGGCTCCACCACCTCCACCGTGGCCGCTGTGGTCAACAACTCCAACGCCCGGGCCCAGGCCATTGACGCCCTGGTGGCCGCCGCCGGGGACTACGCCGGCCTCACCATCGACTTTGAGGGGCTGAAGGGGGATACCATAAAGAAGAATTATGTCACCTTCATGCAGGAGCTGCGGGCCGCTCTGCCCGACAGCAAGACCCTGTATGTGTGCGTACAGCCCGACACCTGGTACACCGGCTTTGACTACCGGGGCCTGGGGGATGTGTGCGAAAAAGTGATCCTTATGGCCCACGACTACCAGTGGACCTCCATCCCGGAGTCCTATGTGGGCACCGGCAACACCAACTCCCCCGTCACCCCCATTGCCAGCGTGTACGAGGCCCTGCGGGACATCACCGATCCAAACACCGGCGTCCGGGATGCGAGCAAGATCGCTCTGGCCATCTCCTTCGGCACCGCCGGGTTCCACATCGATGAGGAAGGAAAACTCCTTGACACCACTATCTACCACCCCGGCGCCTCCACCCTGGCCGCCCGGCTGGCCCAGCCGGACACGGTGGTGACCTACAGCGACAAGTACCGCAATCCCTGCGCCATCTACACCAATGAGGAGGGCGAGAGATACAAAGTGTGGTATGAGGACGCCCGCAGCGTGGCGGACAAGCTCCAGCTGGCCAGGATGTTCGGCATTACCGGGGTATCCCTGTGGCGGGTGGGCACCATCCCCGCCAGCAGCGGATATGACGTGTGGAGCGCCGTCCAGGCCGCCCGATGACCTGCTCCGCACCCCTTGAAGAAAAGGAGAGATGGACATGATATCGGACAAAAAGCGATTCTGGAAGGAATTTCTTTGGATGAACGTGGCCACGGTCATGATCTCCGTGGGCGTCTACTGCTTCAAATTCCCCAACAACTTCTCCATGGGCGGTGTGTCCGGCCTGTCCATCCTGCTGGGCAAGGTGCTGCCTGTGCTGTCGGCCTCCTCCTACAACACCATTATTAATGTGCTCTTCCTCATCCTGGGCTTTCTCATGCTGGACAAGAGCTTTGGGTTCCGGACAGTATACTGCTCCCTGCTGTCGGCGGGCCTGATCCAGGTGTTCTCCTGGGTGTGGCCCCTCACCGCTCCCCTCACCGACCAGCTGATGCTGGAGCTCTTCTTCGCGGTCATCCTGCCCGCCCTGGGGGCCGCCATTCTGTTCAACATTGACGCCTCCTCCGGCGGCACCGACATCGCCGCCATGATTTTGAAGAAGTACACCGGTCTGGACGTGGGCACCGCCCTGCTCATCTCGGACGTGGCCATTGCGGCCGCCGCCCTCTTCGTCTTTGACGCCACGGCGGGCCTGTGCTCCCTTCTGGGTCTGGCCCTCAAGTCGGTGCTGGTGGACTCGGCCATCGAGTCTCTCAACCGCCGGAAGGCCTTCTTTGTCATCACCTCCGACCCGGAACACGTCTGCGACTATGTGACCCATACCCTGGTGCGGGGCGCCACCGTCTGGACCGCTCAGGGCGCCTACACCCACGACGTCCACCATGTGGTGCTCACCGTCCTCTCCCGGGGCCAGGCGGTGGCCCTGCGCCGCCACCTGAAGCAGGTGGACCCCCACGCCTTTATGATCGTGGCCAACTCCAGCGAGATTTTCGGCAAGGGCTTCCTGCGGGCGTAGGGGCAGAACACCGATAGATCTATACCCCCTGTACCGGGGCGGCGTTTGTGAATTTTCGATGAACGCCGCCCCGGTTTTCTTGCCTGTAGAGAAAAAAAGGTGTACACTAATGCTGTTTCGCCGGAACAGTCCGGCAATCACAAGGAGGAACGAGATATGAATTGGAAGAAGCTCTTGTGCGCCGGACTGAGCGGCGCGCTTCTGGCCGGGGCCATGGCCGGTTGCAGCACGGCGGAGCCTCAGCCCACCCCCGCTGCCGACGACATCGCCTACCAGGCCACCGGCCTGAGCCGGGATACCGTACTCTTTACCGTGGACGGCCGGGAGGTCACCGCCGACCAGTATCTGTATTGGCTGCTGACCAGCATCTCCACCGCCAAGAGCGCCGGCTATCTGGCCGACGACGAGGCCTGGGAGGAGGAGATCGAAGGTCAGCCCACCGCCGACTATCTGAAGGAGCAGGCCCTGGAGATCAGCAAGCTGTACGCCTCCGTGGCTAACCACGCCGATGAGGCGGGCATCGTGGTCACCGAGGATCAGCGGGCCGAGGCTGAGGAGCAGCTGGACCAGATGGGCGCCATGTATGAGGCCTACTACGGCCTGACCACCCAGGAGTGGCTGGACCAGCAGTGCATCAGCCGGGAGGGCTACCTGGGCCTGAACGACGCCTACTACCTGGTGTCCGGCCTGGAGGAGTCCCTGAAGGAGTCCGGCGAGCTGGACCCCACCAATGATGACATCCGGAACATGATCGATTCCGAGGGCATTTACAGCTGCAAGCACATCCTGCTGGCCTTCCCCCAGCACGACGACGGCTCCGATCCCACCGATGAGGAGAAGGCGGCCACCAAGGCGGAGGCCGACGCCCTGTATGCTGAGATCACCGCCGCTGCCGATCCCGCCGCCGCCTTTGACGCCGCCATGAATGAGAAGAGCGACGACGGCCGGGACGAGACCACCGGCGAACTGTATAAGCCTGAGGGTTACACCTTCCTGTCCACCGGCGCCATGGTGGACGGCAGCGGCTCCCTGGTCACCGAGTTCGTCACCGCCGGTACCGAGCTGGAGGTGGGCCAGATCAGCCAGCCCGTGGAGACCGACTACGGCTACCACATCCTGCTGCGGCAGGACGCCGACAATGAGGAGACCCGCACCGCCTACACCGACTATGCCATGAACCAGCTGCTGGACCAGTGGACGGCGGACGCCAAGGTGGAGACCACCGAGGCCTATGACAACCTGGACCCCAAGGCCTTCTACGACTTCATGATGAACATGGTCCTGGAGTGGCAGGAGGAGCAGCAGGCCGAGGCCGAGGCCGCCGCCTCTGCCAGCCCCTCGGCAGAGACCGAGAGCCCCGCTCCTGAGACCGAATCCCCCGCGGCGGAGCCTTCCGCCTCCCCCGCAGCCTGAGGCCCTTTTTCGCATCCCCACGCAGCAGCCCGGCTTTGTCCCGGCTGCTGCGTTTTTTATTCATTCTTTCAACTATAATTATTTGATTTAAAACGATAGTTTCTTGTAAAAATACTGAGTTGTGACACCCTATATCTATAGTTGGGATATCCTCAGATATGCGGGGTGGCTGCTGTGGAAAAACAAGAGAAAAAGCGGTGGCTGGGTGAAGTGGGCACACGGGTGTGGAACTCCCGCGCCCAGCTGGGCATGAGCCGGGAACAGCTGGCCGAGCGGCTTGGCATTACAGCTCAGTACGTCAGCGACATTGAGCAGGGTAAAAAGTGTATGTCTATGTCTATTTTTGTCGAAATGAGCCAGGTGCTGGGAGTAGGACTGGACTTCCTGGCCCACGGCACTCCGCCGGAGGACCCGGCGGTGGATCGACTGGAGCGCCATCTGCGCCAGACCTCTCCTCTGGACCGGGAACTGGCCGCCCATATGCTTCTGCTGGCCCTGGAGGCGGCAGAGGCCATGGGCCCGGAGGAATAGGGCATGGCTGCCCACATTCGGGTGCTGGTGGCGGAGGACGACCCCGCCGCCCGGCGGCTGCTGAGCGAAGCCCTGCCCCGGCTGCCCGGGCTCTCCCTGTGCGGTGTGGCCGCCGACGGGCTGGAGTGCCTGGCCCTCATAGACCTGCTGCAGCCCGACGCGGTGCTGCTGGACCTGGTCATGCCCAACCTGGACGGGCTGGGGGTGCTGCGGGCCATGGGCCGGCGGCGGGATGGCCCTGTGGTGGTGGTCACCTCCCAGATCTCCCACCAGGGGGTGGTGGGGTGCGCCCTTTCCCTGGGCGCCAGCTACTATCTGGTCAAGCCGGTAAACGTTCAGGCCCTGCCGGAACTGCTCCAGTTCCTCTGCGGTGCGCCTCTGGAGCGTCAGGCTCTGGAACTGCTGTCCTCCATGGGAGCCTCCGGCCTGGGCATGGAGGCGGCTGCACGGGCCGCCGTGGTCCTCCATCAGCACCCCAACGCCCTGCTGAAGGAGGCTTACGCCCCCACCATTGCCGGTCAGCGCACCTGTTACGGCAGCGTGGAAAAGAACATCCGCTCCATGGTGGACAAGCTCCACGCCGCCGCCCGCCCGGCTTACATCGACCTGATGGGCGGCCTGCCGCCCCAGCGGCCCAGCAATCTGATCTTTCTCCGCCACCTGGCCCAGGCTCTGGACCAGGGCGGCGGGTAAATGGAAAATATTTCCCATTCGACACCCTTAGGCCTCTTTTGCGGAAAAATATGGTAATCTATAGTCAGACCAACTACTTACCACCGCGAAGGAGGCGCTTTTATGCCGTTGCTACGTCGAAAGGGCCTGTTTGAAAGCAACCGGGTCCAGTTTATGCCCATTTCCGCCATCTCCCCCAATCCGGCCCAGCCCAGAAAGGTCTTTGCCCAGGACGGGCTGGAGGAATTGGCGGCCAGCATTAAGGAGCACGGGGTGCTTCAGCCCCTGTCGGTGCGCCGGACAAGCACCGGGCTGGAGCTGGTATCGGGAGAACGCCGTCTGCGGGCCTCCAAGCTGGCGGGGCTCACCGAAGTGCCCTGTATCATTGTCAGTGTAGACGGGCAGGAGTCCTCCCTGCTGGCCCTGGTGGAAAATTTGCAGCGCCGGGACCTGGACTTTGTGGAGGAGGCCGCCGCCCTGTCCTCTCTCATTCAGACCTACCGGCTCTCCCAGGAGGAGGCCGCCAAACGGGTGGGCAAGTCCCAGTCCGCCGTGGCCAATAAGCTGCGGCTGCTGCGGCTCCCCCCTGCCGCCCTGTCGGTCCTGCGGGAACACGGCTGCACCGAGCGCCACGCCCGGGCCCTCCTGAAACTGGACGACCCTGCCGCCCAGGAGGCCGCCGCCCGCTATGTGGCGGAGGAGGGACTGACGGTGGCCAAGACCGAGCAATATGTGGAGGAGCTGCTCCACCCCGCCCCGGACAAGCCCGCCCGAAAGAAGCCCGCCTTTATTATTAAGGATGTGCGGCTCTTCCTCAACACCGTTACCCGTGGGCTGTCCATTATGAAGAGCGCCGGGGTGAACGCCAACTGCAAACGCCAGGAGACGGCGGACTCCATCCAGCTGACCATTACCATTCCCAAATCATAGCCTTCCCTCTCTTTTGGAGTGTTTCACTGTTTCACGTGAAACACTCCCTCTTTTTTTATAGTGCCCTCGCGCCAGCACAGCTGCCGCGACCTACGCTAAAAATGTGCCACCGGCACATTTTCTTTACGCTGCGGCGTGGAACATCCGGTCTTTTTCTGTTTGACAATTAAGCTGTGTTTCACGTGAAACACCCATTCTTTTTCTTTTGCTGTTGAATTGCGTCAGGCAAGGGGATATAATAGAGCCTGAACCTTTACAAGAAAAAGGCAGGTGCGCTATGGCAAAAACCATCGCTATTGTAAATCAGAAGGGCGGGGTGGGCAAAACCACCACCTGCGTCAACCTGGCCGCCGCCCTGAAAAAGCTGGACCAGCGGGTGCTGGTCTGCGACTTTGACCCCCAGGCAAATACCACCTCCGGTTTCGGCGTGGACAAGACCATCTCCCCCAACATCTACGATGTGCTTCTCAACGGCGCCGACGTACACAAAGCCGTGGTATCTACCCCCTATGTGGACGTGATCCCCGCCAACAAGTCTCTGGCAGGCGCCACGGTGGAGATGATCACCGCCGACCACCGGGAGTATCTGCTAAAAAACGCCCTGGATACCCTGGAGACAGACTATGACTATATCTTCATTGACTGTCCCCCCTCTCTGGAGCTGCTCACCCTCAACGCCCTGTGCGCCGCCGATTCCGTGCTGGTACCGGTGCAGTGTGAGTATTACGCGCTGGAAGGACTGAGCGACCTGCTCTCCACCATCCGCATCGTCAAGCGCTCCCTCAATCCCAGAATCGGACTGGAAGGTGTCATCCTCACCATGTACGACGGACGGACCAATCTGTCCATGCAGGTGGCGGAGGAGGTCAAGCGCCACTTCCCTGGGCAGGTGTACGCCACGGTGATCCCCCGCAACGTCCGTCTGTCCGAGGCCCCCAGCTTTGGCAAGCCCGTGCAGGCCTATGACCCCTATTCCCGGGGGGCCGAGGCCTATGGCGCCCTGGCGGCCGAGCTGCTGGAACACAACCAATTTGCCATTACCCGGGAAGAAAGGAGCGAATGACTATGGCATTGGAACGCGGCCTGGGCAGAGGCCTGGGCGCGCTGCTGGGCGACGCCGCCCTCCAGTCCCAGGAGGGTGGTTCCCTCTCCCTCCCCATCTCCCAAGTGGAACCCGGCCTGAAGCAGCCCCGGAAGCGGTTCGACGAGGAATCCCTCCAGGATCTGGCCGACTCCATCCGCACCCACGGGGTCATTCAGCCCCTCACCGTGCGGCGGCTGGCCTCCGGCTACTATCAAATTATCGCGGGCGAACGCCGGTGGCGGGCCGCCAAGATCGCGGGCCTCACCGAAATTCCCGCCGTTATTATTGAGGCCGACGACCGGAAGGTCATGGAGCTGGGCCTCATTGAAAACCTCCAGCGGGAGGACCTGAACCCGGTGGAAGAGGCCAACGGCTACAAAGTCCTGATGGACGAGTACGGCCTCACCCAGGAGGAGGTGGCCCAGCGGGTGGGCAAATCCCGCCCGGCGGTAGCCAACGCCCTGCGTCTGCTGGCCCTTCCCGATCCCGTCCACCAGCTGCTGGAGGAGGGCAAGCTGTCCGCCGGACACGCCCGGGCCATTCTGGCCGCCCCCACCGGCGAGCTGCAAAAGAAGCTGGCCCAGAAAGTCATTGCCGAGGACCTGAGCGTCCGGCAGACCGAAGCCCTGGCCAAGCGGTTGGCGGCCGGGGAAAAAGAGCCCTCCTCTCCCCCGCCCGGCCCCGACCTGACCATCTACCTGCGGGCAGCGGAAAAATCCCTGGCCGCCCGGTTTGGCCGCAAGGTCAATATTATCAGCGGTAAGAAAAAGGGTAAAATAGAACTGGAATACTATAATCCGGAGGATCTGAATACGCTGCTGGACCTGCTGGAACAGCTGCCTTCCTCCAATCAGGGAGGTGCCGACCTTTGAGCAAACCCGATCCCGAGAAGCAGGAGCGCAGCCGCCTCCAGCACGAGGCCGAGCATGAAAAGCCAACCAAGCGCAACCCGGTGCTCTTCTATCTGATGATCCTGTTTGCAGCGGCCTTCCTGCTGCTGCTCATGTCCTTCCTCATGCAGCGCCGGGCCAATCAGGAGGCCATCGACAACCTGCAGGAGACCTCCAACTCCGCCACCCAGTCCCTGCAAAATACCATTGCCCAGAATGAAACCCTGACCAAACAGGTGGAAGATCTGCAATCCGCTGTCTCCGACAACCAGCAGACCATCCGGGATCAGGAGGACCGTCTGGAGGAGCTGGAACAGGAGAACGAGGAGCTGACCAAGAGCACCCAGGCCATGGACTGGTTCTGGCAGATCAACGAAGCCTATGTGCGGGGCCGCTACACCCAGGCCCGCACCCTCATTGAGGATATGGGCGAAGAGCTGCCGGAGTACCTGCCCAAGGAGAGCATCACCGACAACGACCGCTTCTCCCCCTACGACCGCTATCAGGAGATCTACGAAGCCCTGTATTAAACGGTTTAGTGGGATATAACGCCCACCTTACCGAAGACATGATAGCCGAACAGAAGGCTTGGGCCACCTGTCACAACATTCTGCCCCGCACATTGTTTCACGTGAAACGGCAGGCGGAACAAAACCGCCTGCCTTCTCTTCCCTATCACACATCAGAAAGGTTGTATCACACCATGCTGGATATCAAGTTTGTTCGTGAGAACCCCGAGATCGTTAAGGAAAACATCAAGAAGAAGTTCCAGGACGAGAAGCTGCCCCTGGTGGATCAGGTTATCGCCCTGGACGCTGAGAACCGCAAGACCATCCAGGAGGCCCAGGATCTGCGTACCGCCCGCAACGCCAAGAGCAAGCAGGTAGGCGTGCTGATGGGCCAGTCCAAGAAGGACCCCTCCAAGCTGGTCGAGGCCGAGGCCCTGAAGGCCGAGGTCAAGGCGGACGCCGACCGTCTGGCCTTCCTGGAGAACCGGGAGACCGAGCTGGCCGAGGAGATCCGCAAGATCATGCTGGTCATCCCCAACATCATCGACCCCTCCGTGCCCATTGGTCCCGACGATTCCTGCAACGTGGAGGTTCAGCGCTTTGGCGAGCCGGTGACTCCCGACTATGAGATCCCCTACCACACTCAGATCATGGAGTCCTTCGACGGCATCGACATGGACGCCGCCGGCCGGGTGTCCGGCAACGGCTTCTACTATCTGATGGGCGACATTGCCCGCCTCCACGAGGCTGTACTGGCCTACGCCCGGGACTTTATGATTGACAAGGGCTTCACCTTCTGCGTGCCCCCCTTCATGATCCACGGCAACGTGGTGGAGGGCGTTATGTCCCAGACCGAGATGGACGCCATGATGTACAAGATCGAGGGCGAGGACCTGTATCTGATCGGTACCTCCGAGCACTCCATGATCGGCAAGTTCATCGACCAGATCATCCCCGAGGAGAAGCTGCCCCAGACCCTCACCTCCTACTCCCCCTGCTTCCGCAAGGAGAAGGGCGCTCACGGCATCGAGGAGCGGGGCGTGTACCGCATCCACCAGTTCGAGAAGCAGGAGATGGTGGTTGTCTGTAAGCCCGAGGACTCCATGAAGTGGTACGAGCAGATGTGGCGCTACTCTGTGGAGCTCTTCCGCTCCCTGGACATCCCCGTCCGTCAGCTGGAGTGCTGCTCCGGCGACCTGGCCGACCTGAAGGTCAAGTCCTGCGACATCGAGGCCTGGTCTCCCCGTCAGCAGAAGTACTTTGAGGTGTGCTCCTGCTCCAACCTGGGCGACGCCCAGGCCCGCCGCCTGAAGATGCGCGTCAAGGGCGAGAAGGGCACCTACCTGCCCCACACCCTGAACAACACCGTGGTGGCTCCTCCCCGTATGCTCATCGCCTTCCTGGAGAACAACCTCCAGGCCGACGGCAGCGTGAAGATTCCCGAGGTCCTGCGTCCCTACATGGGCGGCAAGGAAGTGCTGGTGCCCAAGCACTAATGAACGCAGGGTCGGCCCTTGTGGCCGCCCGCACAGAATAAAGGAGTACCAAATGTCCGCAAAAGAGAAAACCAAAGGCTTTATGGCCGAGTTCCGCAAGTTTATTGCCCGGGGCAACGTGATGGATCTGGCTGTCGGCGTCATCATCGGCGGCGCCTTCAAGACCATCGTGGATTCCCTGACCAACGACATCCTCATGCCCTTCGTGGGCCTGTTCATCGGCGAGTCCACCTTCGCCGCCCTCACCTTCCAGCTGGGAGGCGCCACCATCGCCTTCGGCAGCTTTATCCAGGCGGTGGTCAACTTCCTCATCATGGCCTTTGTCATCTTCTGTCTGGTGAAGGGCATCAACCGTTTCCACCGCAAAAAGGAGGAGGCCGCCGAGACCGCTCCGGCAGAGCCCGTGCTCACCACCCAGGAGCAGCTGCTCACCGAGATCCGTGACCTGCTGAAGGAGCAGAACCATGACTGACCGGCCCGACAACAACACCAACCGGGAGGAGCGGGAACCCTACGTTCCCGCCTCCCCGGTCAAGCGCATTATGGCCTGGGTGGGCATCGTGTATATGGTGGGCTTTGTGATCCTCAATATCTACCCCTTCTTTAACCAGGGGAACTACCTCACCGGCATCGCCCCCCTCTTCGCCTGCCCCGGCATTGCCGGCATCTTCGCCATCTCGGTCTATCTGGCCCGCCACCCGGACAGCACCTATTCCCGGAAGGTGTCTATGGCCATTCTGGCGGTACTCTGCGCCGTGGGGTTTGTGGTCAGCCTGATTCTGGGTGTGCCGCCCCTGCTGGCCAACTTCGGCGTCTGAACAAACAAAAGCCCGGAACGGCGCATCCCGCCGTCCCACCGTGAAATGGAGTACGCACGATGAAACGACTGCTCTCCCTGCTCGTGACCGGTTCTCTGCTTGTAACACCCGTCCTGGCCGCCCAAACCGGCGTGAAGGACTCCTTCCCCGCTGTGCGGGAGCCCGCGTCCTTCGCAGACGTGGCCAGCGGCAGCTGGTATACCGACGCCGCCGGTCTGTGCTATGCCACCGGCCTGCTCAACGGTACCGGCAGCGGAAACTTCTCCCCCAGCCGCTCCGTCACCATCGGCGAGGCTGCCACCCTGGCCGCCCGCATCCACCATATCCTGAGCGGCGGGGACGGCACCCTGCCTGAAGCACCGGCGGAGTGGGGCCAGGTAGTCCTCACCCGCGCCGACGGCGCCTCCGTCGGCCTCCACGAAAACAGTGACACCGGCTTCTGGCTGGATGAAAAGAGTCTCCAGCTCTGTTTCAATCTGGATGAAAGCTGGAATGCCGCCGAAGGCCAGACCGTTACCCTCACCTTCAACGGTACCAGCTACACCGGCACCCTCAATCGGCAGACCCAGAGCTGGAAGCCGCCGTTTTACTTCCAGCCTGACTTCCACAGTCAGAACTACCAGCAGTATTACGATGATCTGTGGGACGCCCTGTGGCGGCCCGCTCCCGGCAACTGGAGCCGAAACACCGCCTACTATCTGGAGACGGTGCTCCATACCGGTCCCAACCAGATCAACGATCTGGGCACAACCGCCACCCGGCTGGACTTTGTAAAGCTGCTCTCTCTGGTGTCCGGCGATCTGCTGGAGCCCATCAACGACATCACCGACTTCCCCGATGCCACCGAGGAGACCAAGGATGTGGTCCTCCCCTTCTATCAGGCGGGCATCCTCACCGGCACCGACGACTACGGCACCTTCCGGGCCAACGGCACCCTGAGCCGGGCGGAGATGGCCACCATGGCGGCCCGGCTCATCCGGCCGGAGCTGCGCCAGGAATTCACCATTAAGACGGTGGACGACAGCCGCTATACCCTTACTGCCCTGGATCTGAAGGGCGGTCAGGCCGAGGGCAGCTGGTCCACCTCCTCCCTGCTCCCTGTGACCTACGAGGACCACTGGGCCCTGTACCGTGCCGACGGCAGCTGGTACACCCCGGAGGAGGGCATGGTGTTCCTGGACGCCAACGAGGACGGCCTGGTGATGATGCAGGCCGCTGACGATAGCTACGCCGTGGCGGACAGCACCAAGGACTGGGCCGCCGTTCCCTTTACCCCCAACTGGTCCTGCAAGCTGCTGGGCGACGGTTTGTTTATCAGCCAGCCCTCCTATGGGGCCGATCCCATCCTCCACGACCGGACCGGCGCCTCCATTGCCACCCTCACCGGCGGCGGCCACTGGGACGTGCTCAGCGGCGGTCTGGCCCCCTGCCTGGACGAGAGCGCCCGGCTGTACGGCTTTGTGAACACCAAGGGCGAGTGGGTCATCCCGGCCCAGTACAACAGCGTGGAGCACTTTGCCGACGGCTATGCCATGGTCCGGAAGGACAGCGGCTGGGGCGTCATCGACACCACCGGCAAACTGGTGATCCCCTGCTCCTATCCCCAGCTCCGCCACCGGGGCGGCCCCTACTTCTACAGTTCCGCCGTGGGGGCGTCCGACGGCATCTGGCTCACCGCCGACGGCTCCGCCGTACCTGCCGCCGCCTCCTCCTACAACGGCCAGAACATCACCCTCACCGGAAACTACTTCCCCTGCGGCACCTACTACCTGGACCGGAACTTCCAGCCCGTCACCCCCCAGATCTTCGACTGGACCGGGCCGGTGGATGAAAACGGGCAGGCCTTTGTGGGGCTGGACGGGGCCACCTACCGGATCACTCTGAAGTAAGGGCCGGTTTTCCACATTCTCTCCCCTCTTGGGGAAACGTATCTGAAAAAGGAGTCAAATCCATGGCCGACGAGAAAAACACCACCCAGACTTCCACATCCTTTCGTCTGGACGCCCAGCTGCCCCGCATTCAGCAGGGGCTGGATACCCTGGGCATCCACACCCCGGGAGGCGCGGAAGCCCTGGCCCAATACGGCGCCATGCTGCTGGAGCAGAATCAGGTCATGAATCTGACCGCCATCACCGATCCCGACCAGGTGGTGGACCTCCACTTCCTGGACTGCGCCGCCCTGCTTACCATCGGCGAGGACTTCAAAGACAAGACCCTCATCGACGTGGGCACCGGCGCCGGGTTCCCCGGTATGCCCCTGAAGATCCTGGAGCCCTCTCTGAAGGTCACTCTGCTGGACAGTCTGGGCAAACGGGTCAACTGGTTGGAAACTGTATGTAAAGCGCTTTCCCTTGACGAAGTTACCTGTCTCCACGCCAGGGGCGAGGAGCAGGCTCACCAGGAGGGCTTCCGGGACAGCTTTGACTTCGCCGTGTCCCGGGCGGTGGCCTCTCTGGAGCTGCTCAGCGAACTGTGCCTGCCCTATGTAAAGGTGGGCGGCAAGTTCCTGGCCATGAAGAGCGTGGACAGCGGCGACGAGGTGGACAAGGCCTCCCGGGCCATCGCCAAGCTGGGGGGCCGCCTGCTGCCCCGGGTGGACTATGAGATCCCCGGCACCGGGGTCACCCACCGGGTGGTGGTGGTGGAGAAGGTCTCCCCCACCCCCAAAGGCTATCCCCGCCGGTGGGCCAGAATGCAGAAATCCCCCCTTTAGGGCAGATTTGTGCATATGTTACTAAGTTAAGCATTGCGTCTGACGAAATAATGTGTTATTCTAATCTTGTATGTCGGGAGTGAACCTATGTCCACAGCAATCGTTATCACTTCAGGGAAGGGCGGCACAGGAAAGACCTCCCTCACCGGCGGCGTAGGCTCCTGCCTGGCCGCTCTGGGGCATCAGGTCCTGTGCATCGATATGGATATCGGCCTGCGGAACCTGGACCTGAATCTGGGCCTCAGCGACCGGGCCCTGATGGACTTTACCGACGTGCTCTGCGGACGCTGTCCGCTGGAGCGGGCGGCAGTCCCCCACCCGGTGATCCAGGGTCTGAACCTGATCACCGCACCGGTGAATCTGCCCGACGAGCCCCTCAGCGAGTACGCCATGCGGGATCTGGTCCGCCAGGCCAAGCAGAAGTACGACTATATTTTGATGGACTCCCCCGCCGGACTGGGCGAGGGCTTCCGGCTGGCCTGCTGCGCCGCGGATCGGGCCATCGTGGTCTCCACCACCGATTCCTCCGCCCTGCGGGACGCACAGCGCACCGTGTCGGTGCTGCGCAAGCAGCTGCCCCAGCTCCACCTGGTGGTCAACCGGGTGCAGCCCAAGATCCTGCGGCGGCTCCACACCACCATTGACGACGCCATGGATACCGCCGGTCTGCCCCTGCTGGGCATCGTGCCGGAGGACCCCCAGGTCATCCTCAGCGCCAACCGGGGAGAACCCCTCATCCTGTGCGCCAGCCGAGGGGCTGCCATCGCCTACTTAAACATTGCCAAGCGGCTGACGGGACAAAAAGTCCCCCTGATGAAGCTTCGAGCCTGATATCTCGAAAGGAAGAGAAGGTGTAGTATGAATATCGCGTTGATGAGCCACGATCGAAAAAAAGAGCTGATGGTGCAATTCTGTATTGCGTACTGCGGCATCCTGTCCAAGCACACGATCTGCGCCACCAACACAACAGGCCGTCTGGTGGCGGAGGCTACCGGTCTGCCCGTCCAGCTCTTCCTGTCCCATGAGCACGGCGGCAGCCAGCAGATCGGCGCCCGCATCGCCTACAATGAGATCGATATGGTGCTCTTCTTCTCCGATCCTCAGTCCAACGATCTGGACGCGGATCTGAAGTATATCACCCGCCTGTGCGACCAGTACAACATCCCGGTAGCCACCAATGTGGCCACCGCTGAGATGTTGATTCATGGTCTGGAGCGGGGCGATCTGGATTGGAGAGACATCATCAATCCCAAGACCAAACCTTTTACCGCCTAAACAGCAAACCATCGCCCCGCTCCAGCACGCCGCCCCGGCGGCGCGGCGGCTCATGCCGCCGAAGGCCGGCGGAATTCACTTCCGGCGGCCGCATCTGAAATCACTGGGGTCCCCGCACGATGGATACCATCGGGTGGGGCGCGGGGCGACCTTGATTGGAGAGACATCATCAATCCCAAGACCAAGCCTTTTACCGCGTGATTCAGACGGGCGGCCCTGTGGGCCGCCCGTTTTATTGCCGCAAAGCGTGGAAAAGGATTGACTTTTCCCCCTTTTCGGGATAATATCGTAAGAGCTGAAACCGCAATGACGGAGCAAGTACCGCTCACACCGCCGCACCAGAGAAGGGTCCCCTGGCTGGAAGGACCTGCGGCAGGCGGCCGGGAGACGGCTCCACCAGCGGGCCCGGAGACGGGCGCGGTCCCCTTCCCGCAACAGAAGGCCAGAGGGCGCTTTTGAAGCGCCGAACATGGGTGGCACCACGAAAGCAGGCGCTTTCGTCCCGTGACAAGGGACGAGAGCGCCTTTTTGCGGCAAGACGGGCGACCATAAAGGTCGCCCCTACGTCCCCAACGGGCCGATGTGGGCATCGGCCCCTACACTCATACAGGAAAACCACAACAAAGGAGCATCACTATGGCCCAGATCAAACCCCGTACCCTGTCCGGTTTTATGGAGCTGCTGCCTGCCCGCCAGGTGCAGTTCGACCGGATGGTGGACATCCTTCGCAAGAGCTACTCCCTCTACGGCTTCACCCCCCTGGACACCCCGGCCATCGAGGCCAGCGAGGTGCTGCTGGCCAAGGGCGGCGGCGAGACCGAGAAGCAGATCTACCGCTTCACCAAGGGCGACAGCGACCTGTCCCTCCGCTTTGACCTGACCGTGCCTCTGGCCAAGTATGTGGCCCTCCACCAGAACGAGCTCACCTTCCCCTTCCGCCGGTTCCAGATCGGCAAGGTGTACCGGGGTGAGCGGGCTCAGAAGGGCCGCTACCGGGAGTTCTATCAGGCCGACATCGACGTCATCGGCGACGGCGCCCTGGACATCACCAATGAGGCCGAGATCCCCTCCATCATCTACAAGACCTTTACCGCCCTGGGCCTGCGCCGCTTTAAGATCCGGGTGAACAACCGGAAGGTCCTCAACGGCCTCTTCGCCCTGCTGGGCCTGGAGGAGCAGGCCGGCGACGTGATGCGCACCATCGACAAGCTGGAGAAGATCGGCCACGAGAAGGTGAAGGCCATCCTGGTGGACGACTTTGCCGTGGCCGCCGACACCGCCGACACCCTGCTGGGCCTGCTGGCGGCTGAGGACCCCATGGCCGCTCTGGAGCCCTTCAAGGGCAAGAACGAGCTGTTCGACCTGGGCGTGTCCGAGCTGGAGACCGTGGTCAAGTATATGTCCGCCTACGGCGTGCCGGAGGACCACTTTATGGTGGATCTTACCATCGCCCGCGGCCTGGACTACTACACCGGCACCGTGTATGAGACCGTCATGCTGGACCACCCCGAGGTGGGCTCCATCTGCTCCGGCGGCCGGTACGACAACCTGGCCGAGTACTACACCGACAAGCAGCTGCCCGGCGTGGGCATCTCCATCGGCCTGACCCGGCTGTTCTCCGTGCTGGAGGCCCAGGGCTACCTGAACGATGAGCTGCTCACCGCCCCCGCCGACGTGCTCATCCTGCCCATGACCGAGGACCTGTCCGCCGCCATCTCCTTCGCCACCACCCTTCGGGACGCCGGCGTCCGGGCCCAGCTCCACTGCGAGAAGAAGAAGTTTAAGCAGAAGCTGTCCTACGCCGACAAGCTGTCCATCCCCTACGCCGCCTTCCTGGGTGAGGACGAGATTGCCCAGGGCAAGGTGACCGTGAAGGACCTGACCACCGGCGAGCAGCAGACCGTCACCCCCGCTGAGGCCGTGGCTCTGGTCCAGGCCGGTCTCACCGCCCGGTCCGCCGGCGCTCCCATCCGGGACAAGGACTGAATGGAACTTTCCCCCTTTCAAGCCGTCTATAAAAGACAAACCTGTGCCCATTTGACAAGGAGGAATTTTTCCATGAAAAAGCTTGCCGCTCTGATTCTGTCCGCCGCCCTGCTGGTGGGCTCCGCCGCCGCCATCTCCCCCGAGGAGGCCTTCCCCAAGGTCAACGAGTACCCCGGCTTCATTGATGTGGAGGCCGGTTCCTGGTACGAAGATCCCGCCCGCATCTGCGCCGAGGTGGGACTGATGCAGGGCACGGGCCACGCCTTTGCCCCCTTCCAGATCCTCACCGTGGGCGAGGTGGCCACCATCGCCGCCCGCATGAACGAGGCCATCACCGGGGACCCTATCCCCATGGCCACCCCCAAGCCCGGCGAGACCCTGCCCTGGTATTTCTCCTATGTGAAGTACCTGGAGGATCTGGGCATTGACGTGCCCGACCCGGAAAAGCAGGCCACCCGTCAGGAGTTTGTGTCCATCCTGGCCGCTGTGGTGCCCGAGGAGATGCTCTCCCCCATCAACACCATCACCACCCTGCCCGACACCAAGGACGAGTCGGTGCTGCGCTTCTACAACGCGGGCATCCTCACCGGCGTGGACGACTGGGGCACCTTCGCTGCCAATAACAGCCTGACCCGTGCCGAGACCGCCGCCATGGTGGCCCGTGTGGCCCGCACCGACCTGCGCCAGACCTTTACCCCCGCCGACTACACCCCCTTCACCGCCGCCGGACTCAAGCCCTCTGACGTGCTGTTCACCAACGGCACCACCGCCGGGGCCTGGCTGCCCTATGTGCAGGAGCTGATCGACGGCCTGGAGGCCGACTGCGCCGCCGCCGGCATGGAGTTCAACTGGTTCAACACCGTGGACGGCGTCACCTTCCTGGACTACGTGAAGAACACCGCCCTCACCCACTTCGGCGTCACCGCCAAGCAGGGCACCGACCTGTACAAGAACTTTGACGTGCAGGTGTACTACAGCAAGGTCATCGACCTGCGGGGTTAATTGCAAACAAGGGCAAAAACCCAGCTATTTTGTAATATAGAAAAGAAATAATACAATCTGGAGTTGATTTCACATGGCTAATGTCAAAACCGCCTACCGCACCCACACCTGTGGGGAGCTCCGCATGGAGCACGTGGGCCAGACCGTCACCCTGGCGGGCTTCCTGGAGAACTTCCGTGAGGTGGGCGCCAGCCTGGGCTTCGCCGTCCTGCGGGACTTCTACGGCACCACCCAGGTGGTGGCCGAGACCGAGGAGATGGTCAAGACCATCAAGGCCCTGAACAAGGAGTCCACCATTGCCGTCACCGGCGTGGTGCGGGAGCGTGACTCCAAGAACCCCAAGCTGCCCACCGGCGACATTGAGGTGGTACCCGAGAAGATCGAGGTGCTGGGCCGCTGCCGCCACAACGAGCTGCCCTTCCAGGTCAACCGCAGCCGCGAGGCCGACGAGACCCAGCGGCTGAAGTACCGCTACCTGGATCTCCGTAACCCCGCCGTGAAGAACAACATCATCCTCCGCTCCCAGGTGGTGGCCGCCCTGCGGCAGGCCATGACCGCTCAGGGCTTTATGGAGATCACCACCCCCATTCTGACCGCCTCCTCCCCCGAGGGCGCCCGTGACTACCTGGTGCCCAGCCGCAAGCACCCCGGCAAGTTCTACGCCCTGCCCCAGGCTCCCCAGCAGTTCAAGCAGCTGCTGATGGCCTCCGGCTTCGACAAGTACTTCCAGATCGCCCCTTGCTTCCGGGACGAGGACGCCCGCGGCGACCGCTCCCCCGGCGAGTTCTACCAGCTGGACATGGAGATGGCCTTTGCCGGTCAGGAGGACGTGTTCGCCGTCCTGGAGCAGGTGCTTCCCCCCATCTTCGCCCAGTACGGCACCTACAACGTGGCCTCTGAGGCTCCCTTCCAGCGGATCTCCTACCGGTCAGCCATGGACAAGTACGGCTCCGACAAGCCCGACTTGCGCATCGACCTGACTGTCACCGACGCCACCCAGGTACTGGGTTCCTGCGGCTTTGGTCCCTTCGAGGGCAACACCGTCAAAGCCATCGTGGTGTCCGGCTTTGAGGGCACCCGCAAGCAGATCGACGGCATCTGCAACGAGGTGGAGGTCCAGTCCGGCAACAAGGCCTACTGGTTCCGTCTGGATGAGAAGGGCGAGATCGTGGGCGGCATCGCCAAGTTCGTCCAGCCCATTAAGGACGCCGTGGTGTCCGCTCTGGGTCTGGAGCCCGGCTGCTTCGTGGGCCTCACCGCCGGCAAGCTGCTCACCGCCCAGAAGACCGCCGGTGTGCTTCGCTCCAAGCTGGGCAACTTCTGCCCCAACCACATGGACAAGGAGCGCTACGAGTTCTGCTGGATCGTGGACTTCCCCATGTACGAGATCGGTGAGGAGTCCGGCGAGCTGGAGTTCTGCCACAACCCCTTCTCCATGCCCAACGGCGGCCTGGAGATCCTGAAGAAGGCCGCTGCCGGCGAGGTGGACCCTCTGTCCATTACCGCCTTCCAGTACGACCTGGTGTGCAACGGCGTGGAGCTGTCCTCCGGCGCCGTGCGGAACCACGACCCCGAGATCATGATCGAGGCCTTCCAGCTGGTGCGGCTGGGCGAGGAGGACGTGAAGGCCAAGTTCCCCGCCATGTACAACGCCTTCACCTACGGCGCGCCCCCGCACGCGGGCATCGCCCCCGGCGTGGACCGTATGGTCATGCTGCTGGCCGGTGAGGACTCCATCCGTGAGATCATCCCCTTCCCCATGAACAAGAACGCCCAGGACCTGATGATGGGCGCTCCCTCTTTCGTCACCGACGCCCAGCTCAACGAGCTGAACATCGTGTGCACCAAAAAGGAAGAGGACGAGTAAAGCGCCCATCATCAGGGGCCACGCACAGCGGGGCGCGCTTTGCGCGTACAAGCGTTTTCGCCTGTGGCGAAAACCTTGGCGCAGGCGGAATTCACTTCCGCCGAGCAAGTAAAATCATCCCTGGGTCCCCGGACAGCCCAGGCTGTCCGGGATCTGGGCGCTCCCTCCTTCGTCACCGACGCCCAGCTCAACGAGCTGAACATCGTGTGCACCAAGAAAGAGGACGAGGAATAAGACAACAGAGAACGGCCCCCATCGGATATCCTCCGATGGGGGCCGTTTTTTATTTTATTTCTTGCCCAGCAGCTCCATGCCCACCTGGCGGCCCAGCTCTTCGGCCTGGGCGGTGACGGTGTCCACGATCTCATGGACGTAGTCGCAGTTGCCGCACAGGGAGGCCCAGCCCGGCAGCTTCCCCCCCAGCCCCGCCAGCAGCTCCCGCTCGGGGATGAGGCCCAGGGCGGTTATGAGGGTGTCGCAGGCCACCTGTTCCTCCTTGCCGCTGTCCAGATGGCACAGCGTGACGCCGGTAAGCCGCCCCTCCCCGTGGAGCTGGGTGACGGTGGTCCGGGTGATCAGGGGAATGCGGTGCTCCAGCAGACAGGACCGGTAGTTGCGTACCATGCCGCCGCAGCTCCCCTTCTGCTCCACCACCCCCAGCACCTGGCAGCCCTCCAGCACAAACCGGCGGGCCATAATGAGGCCCAAATCCCCGCTGCCCAGCACCAGCACCTTTTTCCCCGGCCGCCAGTGGCGGAGGTTGATCATCCGCTGGGCCTCCCCGGCGGTAAATACCCCGGCGGGGCGGGTACCGGTGACGGGGAGAGAACCGATGGTCTTTTCCCGGCAGCCGGTGGCCAGAATGAGCCGCCGGAAGGCCACCGGCTCATATCCGCCGGGGCCGGACAGCTCCGCCGTCCGCCGCTGGGACAGGGAGAGCACGGTGGTGTTGAGGCGCACGCTCACCGCCGCCCCCTCCATCTGGGCCACAATGCGCCCGGCGTACTCCGGCCCGGTGAGGTTGCGCTGGAAGTAGCCCAGGCCAAAGCCCTGGTGGATGCACTGGGGCAAAATGCCTCCCAGCCGCTCCTCCCGGTCCACCAGCAGCACCGAAACCGGCCCCGCGCCCGCGGCGGCCAGAGCGGCGGACATCCCTGCCGCGCCGCCCCCCACCACCAACAGATCAACCTTCTCCATGCCGTCCTCCTGTCAGCAGCCGGGAACCCGGCCCGTCCTTTTGCAGATCTTCCGGGGGCACCCCCAGCATCCGGGCCATGAGGGCCATGATCCGGTCCCCGCAGAAGGCCCCCTGACACCGGCCCAGGCCGGCGCCTGTCCGCCGCTTCACCCCGTCCAGGGTGACCGCTCCCCGGCGGATGGCGTCCCGCACCTCCCCTTCGGTGATCCCGCCGCACCGGCACAGGATGCGGCCATAGGCCGGGTCCCGGGCCGCCAGGGCCGCCCGCGCCTCCCGGGTCAGCTCGCGGGGCCGCACCGGGGCCTTTTGCTCCGGCCGGAAGGTGGGGTCCAGCTCCCCCTTCCCCAGCTGGTCCGCCACCTGGGGGGCCAGCCAGGCCCCCAGGGCCTGGGCGCAGGTGAGGCCGGGGGTCTTGATGCCGATGAGGCTCCACAGCCCTCTGGCGGGATTGGTGACGGTAAAATCGTGGATGCTCTGGGCCCGCACCACGTTGTAGGGCTTGGGCCGCACCCCGGCAAAGGAGCGGATGGTGAGTTCCAGATCCAGCTCGGGGGCCACCTGGGCCGCCAGCTGGCGCAGCCGGTCCAGCCCCGCCCGGGTGGTGGCGGACAGAGGCCCCACCCCCGGCTGCTCCGAGGGACCCAGCAGCAGCTTGCCGTCCAGGGTGGGCACCATGGTCAGGCCCTTGCCCTTCTCCTCCGGCTCATGGAAGATCACATGATTGACATAGTGGCCCGCCCCCTGATCCAGGATCAGATAGTCCGCCTTCTCCGGGGTAATGCGTACCGTGGGCGGGGCGGCCAGCTCCTGGACCTGGTCGGCGTGGAGGCCGCAGCAGTTGACCACCGCCGCCGCCCACAGCTCCCCCCGGAGGGTGACCACCCGCCAGCCTCCGTGTTCCGGCAGCAGGTCGGTGACCGGGGCGTTGAGCCAGGGGGTGACGCCGTTGGCCAGGGCGTTCTCCCAGGCGGCGTAGCACAGGGCCCAGGGGTCGGTCACCCCGGTGTCGGGGGCATAGAGGGCGGAGGACACGCCGGGGGCCAGCCCCGGCTCCCACTCCAGGGCCGCCCGGCCCGACATGAGCTTGAGGCCCTCCACCCCGTTCTCCATGCCCTGGATCATCTTCCGCTGGAGGGTCTGGTCGGCGTTGGGCCCATAGCTCACCATCAAAGACCCCCGCCGGGCAAAGGGCACCCCCAGCTCCCGGCACAGGTCTCCGAAGCCCTTGCAGGCCGCCACGCACAGCCGGGTCTTGAGGGTGCCCGGCTTGGTGTCGCAGCCGGTATACACAATGGCGGTGTTTGCCCGGGAAATGCCGGTACACACGTCCTCCCGGGCCTCCACCAGGGCCACCTTCAGGGGGTGGCGGCGCAGCTCCCGGGCCATAAAGCAGCCCAGCAGCCCGCCCCCCAGTACCGCCACATCATAGCGCTCCATGGTCCATCCTCCTCTCTTGATGTGCCGCCTTAAAAGTGCCGCCGCACCCGGCCGGGCCGGTCCAGGGTGTAGCCCCCCAGGGCCTCCAGCCGGGCCTTGAAGGCGGGACATTGCAGCACCTCCAGCAAAGCCCGCACCGCCGGGGTGTCCCAGGCGTAGTCGGGGATAAGCAGGTCGTACTGCTCCACGCACACCGGCAGAAAGTCCAGGTCATACAGCCGGGCGGCGGACAGGATGCCCATACCGGCGTCGGCGGTGCCGGAAGCGATCTGGGCGGCCACCGAGGTGTGGGTCAGCTCCTCCCGGTCGTAGCCGTACACAGTGGCGGGGTCAATGCCCTCCTTCCGGCACAGGTAGTCGGCCAGAATACGGGTGCCCGAGCCCTTCTGCCGGTTGACGTACCGCAGGTTGGCGATGTCCCCAAAGCCCTTGATGCCCAGGGGATTGCCCTTGGCCACCATCAGGCCCTGGGTGCGGCCCACGCACTCCATCTGATACACGCCCCCGTGGGGGAAATACTTCTCCAGATAGGAGGTGTTGTAGCTGCCGTCGGCCTCGTCCAGCAGGTGGCACCCCGCCCCGTGGGCCTCCCCCCGGCGGAGGGCCATAATACCCCCCATGGAGCCCACATGGGTGGAACTCATGTACAGATGGGGGTGGGTCTGGTGGAGCAGGTCGGCCACCTCGTCCAGCAGGGGGTCGTGGCTGCCCATCATCACCAGGGTGTGCTCCAGCTCCTCACGGGGCCGCAGGAGAGAGACGGTGACCCTCTCCCCCGCCTCCAGGCCCTCCTTGCCCTGGGGGATATCCAGGATGCCGTCGGCCTTCAGGAAGGAGGACACCACTCCCGCTCCCCTAGCCAGGGGGGAGGCCACCAGCCTATCCCCCACCTGGCCCAGCCGCACCCGGACAAACTCCCGGTATTTCAGCCCCGACACCACCCGCCGGGCCAGCACCGCCTCCGCCTGTTCCCGGGCGGGGGCTTTCTTGCCGGTCCAGTGTTCGATGAGGGGGCGGAGCAGGTGCTCCAGCACCAAAATGCCGCTGACCGGATAGCCGGGCACCCCCAGCACCGGCACCGGACCTCTCCGGCCCAGAATGGCGGGCTTGCCGGGGCGGATGGCCAGCCCGTGGCACAGCACCTCCCCCACCGTGCCGATGACGGCGGCGGAGTAGTCCTCCCGGCCCGCCGACGACCCGGCGTTAAGCACCACCAGGTCGCACTCCTCTGCGGCCCTGGTGAGGGCGGCGGTGAGGTCGGCCCTGTTGTCCTTCACGATGGGGTAGGTCCTGGCCGTCCCGCCCCACTCCCCAATCATAGCGGAGAAGATGGAGGAGTTGAACTCCAGCACGTCCCCGGGCTGGGGGTGATCGGTGGGAGGCACCACCTCGTCCCCGGTGGGGATGATCCCCACCACCGGGCGGGTAAACACCTCCACTGCCAGCACGCCACCGGCGATCATGGCCCCGATGGCGGCCGGGGTAATGGAGGTATGGGCGGGGAGGAGCATCTCCCCGGCGCACACGTCCTCCCCGATCTGCCGGATGTGCTGCCAGGGGGCGGCGGCCTCATGGAGGACGGCCTTCTCCCCCTCCCACAGCACGTCCTCAATCATTACCACCGCGTCCTCCCCCTCGGGCAGGGGGTCACCGGTGTCCACCACGGTGAATTGCGTCGGCTCCAGGGTCACCGGCGTGGTCTCGGTGGCCCCGAAGGTGTCCGCCGCCGCCACGGCGATGCCGTCCATGGCGCAGGCGGGATAGTGGGGGGCGCACAGGGTAGCGTAGACCGCCCGGGCGGTCACCCGGCCTGCCGATTGGGCCACCGGCACCGTCTCGGTTTTGGGCTGAAATCCCCCCTCCGCCAGCCAGGCGGGGTAGCGCTCCTCCGCCTGCTCCAGGGGGAGGTTGGTCAGATAAGTAAAGGGCATAAAAACGCCTCCTGATATAAAACTACCCGAAGAGGGACACCTCTACAGATTCCCCCGCCGGGATGCCCTCCCGGTCCCGGGGGACGCAGAAGAAGCCGTCCGCCCCGGCCAGGGTGGTAATGAGCCCCGACTTGCCCCAGATGGGCACGGCCCACAGCCCGTCGGGCTTCTCCTCCAGAGTGACGCCGGTGTACTGGGCCCTGCCGTGGTTGGCGGGGACGGTCTGGGCCAGACGTGCCGACACCGTCCGCTCCACCCAGGTCCGCCCCTCCAGCCGGGCCAGCAGTGGGATGAGGAAGAGCTTTGCGGTAAACAGGGCGGCCACCGGGTGGCCGGGCAGGCCCAGGATGGGCTTGCCCTCCGCCTTTCCCAGCAGGGTGGGCTTGCCCGGCTTCATAGCCACCCCGTGGCACAGCACATCACCCAGCGCTGCCATCACCCGGCAGGCGGCGTCTTTCTCCCCCACCGAGCTGCCTCCCGACAGCACCACGCAGTCACATTTCTCCAGAGCTCCCTCCACCGCTTTCTTTAGCAGTTCCTCCCGGTCGGGGACAATGCCCAGGGGCACCGCTTCCGCCCCCGCCTGGGCCAGCAGAGCGGCCACCAGGGGGCCGTTCACGTCCCGCACCTGTCCGGGGCCGGGGTCCTGCTCCGGGGGCACCAGCTCGTCCCCGGTGGAGATCAGGCCCACCCGTAGTTTGGGGACTACCGGCACCTGAGTCACCCCCAGGGCCGCCAAAGCCCCCACGTCCTGGGGCTCCAGCCTGCGGCCCTTCCGCAGCACCAGGTCCCCCGGCTTCACGTCGTCCCCTTTAAAAATCAGGTTGGCCCCCGGGGGAACGCTCTTTACAATGCCGATCTCCCCGCCGCCGTAGTCCTCGGTGTGCTCCACCATTTGGACGGCGTCGGCGCCTTCCGGCAGGGCCCCACCGGTGGGGATGGCGCCGCACTGATAGGGGCCCACGGCAAAGGCGGGCTCCTTGCCCATCTCCACCGCCCCGGTGCAGGTGAGCAGGGCGGGGATGGACTCGCTGCACCCGAAGGTGTCCGCCCCCCGCAGGGCGTAGCCGTCCACGGTGGAGCGGTCAAATCCGGGGACAAATTGGGCGGCCCGGATCTCCCGGGCCAGCACCCGGCCCAGGGCACGGTCCAGCCCCACGGTTTCCGGGGGCCGGTCCAGGGGGCCGAAGGTATTTGCAATCCGTGTCAAAAGTTCCTCAGGGGTCATGACGGTGAGCATGGTCCCCCTCCTTTCCCACCCCGAAAAAGTCCAGGGCGAAGGCTTGAAATTCCAACCCCACAGGGCTGAGATGTTTTTCCCGCTTGAAGCACAGCATCAGGGGCCGGGCAAACCGGCCGCTGGCCAGCCGGGCCAGGGCAATGCGGGAGTCGGCCCGGTAGGGGGCGGCGGCTCCCTCGGGCACAAAGCCCAGGGCCAGTCCCGCGGCCACCACCTGCCGGTGACCCTCCCGGTCGTTGACCAGACAGCGGGTGGCCGGATGGAGGTTGAGCCCGGCGCACAGGTAGTAGGGCTCCTCCAGCCAGTGGCCGGGGCTGCTGAGAAAGACCATGGGCTGGCCCTCCAGGGCCTTCAGATCCACCGGCTCCCGGCGGGCCAGGGGGTGATGGGCAGGCAGGGCCAGCAGGTAACGCTCGCTGCCCAGGGGGTAGCCCCGGAACTTCTCATACCGGCTGTCGTCGGGACAGAGCAGCATATCGTATTTGTTGATGTCGGGGACCTCCAGCTCCTCAATGCGGCAGTCCAGCTGGAACTCCACCCCCGGCCGGGTATCGGCAAAGGCGGCCAGACAGGCAGCCACCTTCTCCTCTCCGCCGCAGCACCCTACCGACAGCCGCTTCACCGGCCCGGCGGACAGCTCCCCCAGCTCCAGCAGGGTGTCGTCCAGGTCCCGGAGCATGGCCCGGGCGCTCTCCAGAAACCGGCGGCCCGGCTCGTTGAGCAGGATACGCTTGCCGGAGCGGGTAAACAGCGGGGTGCCCAGCTCCTCCTCCAGCCGGGCAATGCTGCGGGACAGGGAGGGCTGGCTGAGGTGGAGGGCCTCCGCCGCCTTGGACAGGTTTTGCAGCTGGGCGGCGGTGACGAAATATCGGATCTGGGCGATCTGCAAGCTGCTCCCTCCTTATAGCCAAAAGGTATATGCCCTCAGGCCGGGAATCTCCGGCGTTCCCCGGTTTTCGCCCCGGTTTCTGTGGCAGAACGTACAGTTTAGCTGCCCTTATTATACGGCCCTTTATGCACAAAAGCAATATGAATTCCCAGTCCTTCCCTTTACTTCCCGCCCCCGTGCTCCTACACTAAAATCAGGAGTTCAAATTCTGTTTCAAAAGGAGGTGTGCCTCCCTTCCCGCCGGGAATGGGAGGAAGGGGATGAAACAACTCGTTGTCAAGCCGGAGAAATGCATCGGCTGCCGCACCTGCGAGCTGGTGTGCTCCTTCGGCCACTACCAGCAGTTCAACCCCCGCCTGGCCAACATCACCGTGCTGGAGTATGAGGCCGCCACCCTGGCGGTGCCGGTGGTGTGCCAGCAGTGCGAGGACGCCAGCTGCATGAAGGTGTGCCCGGTGAAGGCCATCCGCCGGGACGAAAACGGGGCCTGCGTCATCAACTACGACAAGTGCATCGGCTGCAAGATGTGCCGCAGCGCCTGCCCTCTGGGCAATATGTCCTATTCCACCATTGTAAAGAAGGTATTCAAGTGCGACCTGTGCGGCGGGGACCCCAAGTGCGTCAAGTACTGCCCCGGCGGGGCCCTGAGCTTTGAGGACCCGGACGCGCGGGACGTACGAAAAAAATTGACGGCGGACAAGATTGTGGCCGCCATGGGAACGGAGGGGTGAGCCATGGGAAACGGATATACCGGCACGATTTTACGCATTGATCTGGCGGCGGGGTCCATCCGCAGGGAGCCCCTGAACCAGAAGAACGCCCGGGAGTATGTGGGAGCCCGTGGTCTGGGCACCAAGTATTACTGCGACGAGTGCGACCCCAACTGCGACCCTCTGGGGCCGGACAACAAGCTGATCTTCATGACCGGCCCTCTGACGGGCACCTGCGCCACCTCCTCCGGCCGGTACAACGCGGTGGCCAAGTCCCCCCTGACGGGCACCATCGGGGCAGCCAACTCCGGCGGCCACTTCGGCCCCGAGCTGAAATACGCCGGGTACGACGGCATCATCTTTGAGAACATCTCGGAGAAGCCGGTGTACCTCTACATCAACGACGGCACGGTGGAGCTGCGGGACGCCTCCCACCTGTGGGGCAAGGACGTGTTCGAGACCACCGACCTGCTGCGGGAGGAGCTGGGGGACGAATTCCGCATCGCCTGCATCGCCCCCGCCGGGGAGACCGGCTGTCTCTTCTCCGCCATCATGAACGACAAGCACCGGGCGGCGGGCCGGGGCGGTATGGGCACGGTGATGGGCTCCAAGAAGCTGAAGGCCATCGCCGTCCGGGGCACCGGCTCGGTAACGGTGGCCAGGCCCGAGGCCTTCTTTGAGGCCTGCGTGGACGCCCGGGCCAAGCTGAAGGCCCACCCGGTCACCGGAGCCGGCCTGTCGGCCTACGGCACTCAAATTCTGGTGAACATCGTCAACGCCACCGGCGGCCTGCCCCTGAACAACGGCCGGGACGGCTCGGTGTTTGACAAGGCCGACGACATCTCCGGCGAGACCCTGGCCGCCAAGTACCTGCTGCGGAACAAGGGCTGCTTCGGCTGCTCCATCGGCTGCGGCCGGGCGGTGGAGATCAAGGAGGGCCCCTTCGCCTCCAAGGGCGAGGGTCCCGAGTACGAGGCGGGCTGGTCCTTCGGCGCCGACTGCGGCGTCAACGATCTGGCGGCGGTGTGCGACGCCAACTTCCTGTGCAACCAGTACGGCATCGACCCCATCACCATGGGAGCCACCGTGGCCTGCGCCATGGAGCTCTTTGAGATGGGGGCCATCCCCGAGTCCGACATCGGCTTCCCCCTCCGCTTCGGCGACGCGGCGGCCATGGTGAAGGCGGTGGAGATGACCTGCAAGGGGGAGGGCTTCGGCAAGATCATGGGCCTGGGCTCCTACCGCATGGCAGAAAAATACGGTCATCCCGAGCTGTCCATGTCGGTAAAGAAGCAGGAGATGCCCGCCTATGACGGCCGGGCCATCCAGGGCATCGGCCTGGAGTACGCCACCTCCAACCGGGGCGGCTGCCACGTCCGGGGCTACATGATCTCCCCCGAGGTGCTGGGCATCCCCATGAAGATGGACCCCCTGGTCACCGAGGGCAAGGCGGGTCTGCTGAAAACCTTCCAGGACCTCACCGCCCTGGTGGACGCCACCGGCATCTGCCTGTTCACCACCTTCGGCATCGGCCTGCCCGAGGTGGCCGCCCAGTACCGGGAGGCGGTGGGCAGCGACGAGAGCGACGAGGAGATCCTGCTGAAAGGTGAGCGGATCTGGAACCTGGAGAAGCAGTTCAACATTGCCGCCGGTGTGGAGAAGGACACCCTGCCTCCCCGGCTGCTGCGGGAGAAGCTGCCCGAGGGTCCGGCGGCGGGCAAGGTCAACGACCTGTACACCATGCTGGCGGAGTATTACGCCGCCCGTGGCTGGACGGCGGAGGGCATCCCCACCCCGGAGAAGCTGGCCTCCCTCAACCTGAAATAAGCCCATGACGGTGAAATTCTTTGCCTATCTGCGGGAAAAGGAGTTTGCCGGGACCAAGGAACTGGTCCTCTCCCCGCCCCCCACCGTGGGGGCGCTGGGGGAGGACCTGTCCCGGCGTTTTGGCCCCCGGTTCCGGGGGGAGTTTTTCTCCCCCGCCGGGGACGCACTGGGGGAAAAAATCATCGTGCTGGTCAACGGCCGCCGGGTGGAGTTTCTCTCCGGCCTGGACACCCCGCTGAAAGACAGCGACACGGTGCAGATCTTCCCGGTGGTGGCCGGGGGCTGAGCCCCCGCTCCCCCGCCAAACCCAAAAAAGGCGGTGAAACCCATATGGATATCCCCATGGAGGACATTCAGGCCATCTTACAGGCCTATCCCCCGGAGCAGCGGTTCAGCCTGGCCATGCTCCAGGATATGCAGCACAAGTTCAACTACATCCCCCGGGAGGGCATGGTGGCCCTGGCGGCCTATCTGGGCTGTCCCCTGTCCTCCCTGTACGCCATGGCCACCTTCTACAAGGCCCTGAGCCTCAAGCCCAAGGGCAGGCACATCATCAAGCTGTGCGACGGCACCGCCTGCCACATCCGGGGCTCCACCACCCTGCTGGACGGGGTACGGCGTCTGCTGGGCATCGACGCCGGGGAGACCTCGGAGGACGGGCTGTTCTCTCTGGAGCTGGTGAACTGCCTGGGCTCCTGCGCCCTGGCCCCGGTGATGGTAGTGGACGACACCTACTACGGGCGGGTGACCCTGGAGAAGCTGCCCAAAATTCTGGACCAGTACCGGGAGGTGGAGCGCCATGAATAAAACGGTATTGGTGTGCTGCGGCACCGGCTGCCTGGCCAACGGCAGCGCCAAGGTGGCCGCCGAATTCCACCGCCTGCTGGAGGGCTCAGACCACGCCGTGGCGTGGCTGGTAAAGGAGACCGGCTGCAACGGCTTTTGTGAGAACGGACCTCTGGTCAAAATCGACCCGGATGATATCACCTACTACAAAGTCCAGGTAAAGGACGTCCCCGAGATCGTGGAAAAGACCGTCCTGGGCGGTGAGACGGTGGACCGCCTCCTCTACAAAAACGACCAGGGCCAGCGGGTGCGCAGCCAGCGGGAAAACCCCTTCTACGCCCCCCAGCACAAAATCGCCCTGCGCAACATTGGCGCCATCTCCCCCACCAGTGTGGAGGACTATGTGGCCCACGGTGGCTATCAGGCGCTGCGCAAGGCTCTCACCATGACCCCGGAAGAGATTCTGGACCAGATGGACCGCTCCGGCCTGCGGGGTCGGGGGGGCGCGGGCTTCCCCACCGGCCGGAAGTGGCGCACTGCCGCCGGATACCACAAATTCCCCAAATATGTAGCCTGCAACGGCGACGAGGGCGACCCCGGCGCTTTTATGGACCGCTCCATTCTGGAGGGGGACCCCCACAGCGTGCTGGAGGGTATGGCCATCTGTGCCCTGGCCATCGGCGCGGAGGAGGGCTTCCTCTATATCCGGGACGAGTACGCTCTGGCGGTGAAAAATGTGCGGGAGGCCATCGCCCAGGCCCAGGCCTACGGCGCACTGGGTGATCACATTCTGGGATCTGACAAGAAATTAGAACTCTCCGTTGTCAGAGGCGGCGGCGCTTTCGTGTGCGGCGAGTCCACGGCGCTGATGGCCTCGGTGGAGGGCCGGGTGGGCGAACCCCGGGCCAAATATATTCGCTCAGTGCAGCGGGGCCTGTGGAACCAGCCCACCGTCCTCAACAACGTGGAGACTCTGGCCAATGTTCCGGTGATCCTCTCCGGCGGCGGCGACGCCTTCGCCCAAATGGGTACCGAGGGCTCCAAGGGCACCAAGGTATTCGCCCTGGTGGGCAAGGTGAAGCGCACCGGCCTGGTGGAGGTACCCATGGGGGTCACCCTGCGGCACCTGATCTACGATATTGGCGGCGGCATCCAGGGAGACCGGCCCTTCAAGGCGGTGCAGACCGGCGGCCCCTCCGGCGGATGTATCCCGGCAGAGCTGCTGGACCTGCCGGTGGACTTCGACACCCTGAAAAGCCGCGGAGCCATGATGGGCTCCGGCGGCATGATCGTCATGGATGACCGCAGCTGCATGGTGGAAGTGGCCCGGTATTATATCAAGTTCCTCTCGGAGGAGTCCTGCGGCAAGTGTACCCCCTGCCGGGAGGGATTGCGGCATATGCTCCGACTCCTTACCGATATCTGTGAGGGCCGGGGACAGCTCAGCGACCTGGATCTGCTGGAGCAGCTATGCGAGACCCTGGAGGGCAGCGCCCTGTGCGCCCTGGGCAAATCGGCCCCCAACCCGGTGCTCACCACCCTGAAGTATTTCCGGCAGGAGTACGAGGCCCACATCCTGGAGCACCGCTGTCCCGCCGGCGTGTGCCCCGCCCTCACCTCCTTCGCCATTCAGCCGGACAAGTGCGTGGGCTGCGGAGCGTGTAAGCGGGCCTGCCCCGCCGGGGCCATCTCCGGCGGCGTGAAGGAGCCCCATGTCATTGACCCCGCCAGGTGCATCGCCTGCGGCTCCTGCCGGGAGGCCTGCAAGTTCGGCGCGGTGGAGACGAAAGGCAAGGTGGCGGGATGATCATTACCATTGACGGAAAACAGTGCAGCTGTGAGAAGGGGGAATTTCTCCTCCAGGTGGCCCGGCGCAACGGCATCTACATCCCCACCCTGTGCCACCACGAGGCCCTGCCCGGTCAGGGCTGCTGCCGGGTGTGCATTGTGGAGGTGGACGAGGGCAAGGGCCCCAAAATCGTGGTGTCCTGCGTCTACCCGGTGGAGCGGGAGTGTACCGTATCCACCGACAGCGACAAGGTCCGCAGTCAGCGGGGGATGATTCTGTCCCTCCTCCGCAAGCGAGCCCCGGACAGCGAACTGATTGCCCAGATGTGTACCCACTACGGCGCGCCCCCTCTGGAGCGCCTCAAGCCGGTGGACAGCGGCAAGTGCATCCTGTGCGGGCTGTGCGCCCGGGCCTGCGCCGAGCTGAGCGTGGGGGCCATCTCCACGGTCAACCGTGGAGTCACCAAGGAGGTAGCCACCCCCTACCACGACCCCAGCCCGGTGTGCGTGGGCTGCGGCTCCTGCGCCAGCGTGTGCCCCACCGACGCCATCCCCCTCACCGAGACGGCGGACACCCGCACCATCTGGGGCAAGACCTTTACCCTGGTGCGGTGCGCCCGGTGCGGCGCGGTCATCGGCACGGCGGAGGAGCTGGCCCTGGCCGCCCAAAAGGCGGGCGAGGAGCCGGAAACGCTGTGTGAGCGCTGCCGGAAGGCCGCCCTGGCCCAGGTGCTGGCCCACACCTACGGAGACCAATAACAGCACAAAAAAGCCCGGCGCGTCACACGACGCGCCGGGCTTTTTATGTTTGATGATTACCCCAGGTAAGCCAGGGGGTTGACGGCGGTGCCGTTGATCTGTATCTCAAAGTGGCAGTGGTTGCCGGTGGACCGGCCGGTGGAACCCACACGGGCGATGGGCTGGCCCTGGTAGACCTTTTCGCCGGTGGAGACCAGCAGGCTGGAGCAGTGGGCGTACAGGGTGCGCTTGCCGTTGCCGTGGTCCACCACCACATAGTTGCCGTAGCTCCAGTAGCTGCCGGTACCGGTGCCCGACCACACCACGGTGCCGCCGTCGGCGGCCTTGATGGTGGTGCCGTAGGAGGTGGCGATGTCCAGACCGCTGTGGTAGCTGTAGGAGCCGAAGATGGAGCGGTAGCCAAAGCTGGAGGTGATGTTGCCGTACACCGGCCAGCTGTAAGTGCCGGTAGGCAGCCAGGAGGGCCGCACCTTGGTGCCCACCGCGATGACCTTGTTGGTGGCCTCACGGGTGACCTGGGTCTCCAGCACCGTGCGCTCCTGCTCCACGCCGTTGAGGTAGGACACATCGGCGGTGGCCACCTGCTCGCCGGGGGTACCGGCGTCCAGCACCTTGGACTCACCCTGGTACATGGAGTCATCCTCCACTTCCACCACAGGGCAGGCAATCTCCTCGGTGTAGGTCACGTGATCCACCGTCTTAACGGACAGGAAGGGGATCTCTTCCTTCACGTTGACGATCTGACCGATGTAAATGCGGCTGCTGTCCACACCGGGGTTGAGGGCCTCCAGCTCGGACAGGGTCATGCCGTTGGCCACGGCGATGTCCACAAAGGTATCGCCCTGCTGCACCTCATAGGTGGTCTGGCCGTTCTGATTGGCGGTGAGGGCGGCCACCATGGCGTCGGCATCCTGGTTGACGTCGGAGGCGGTGTACTCGTGGGTGATGTACACGCCGGAGGTAAACTCGGCGGAGATGGTGTTCTCATTGATATAGGGGGCCTTCACCTGGTCCAGAACGATATCCAGAGTCTCACGGTCCTGGGCGGCGCCGATAAACTGGCCGTTGACGGTGAGCACATAGTTCTTCATCACGTCGCCGATCTGATCGAAGAGATAGGTCTCAAACTCAGCGGCGGGGGTAATGTTCTCCTGCTCAACCAGGGCGAAGGAGTAGGCAATATCACCGTCCAGAGTGTAGTCATATCCCAGGATCTGCGTGGCCCGGGCCTCTACCCGATCCACCGCGTCCTCAAAGACCTGAGGAGAGGTGACGGTGCCCAGAGCCACGCCGTTCATCTCCACCACATAGGCGGGGGCGTAAACGGAGGTGACCACAGCGGCCACGCCCACAACGGCGGCCACAGCCAGGAAGTGGAACGGGCTGACAATGCGGCGGCCACCTGCGGTGGCGGCGTCGGCCCAGTGCTGGAACCGCTTGGCGCCAACGCGGATGGCGCCGCCGGCGGTCTGGGCCTTGGCCCGCAGCCGGGCGGTCAGACTCTCAGTCTCCCGTTCCTGTGGAATATGAAGGATCTCGTCCATGGGGGGATTCCCCTCCTATATCGTGGAATATCAATGAGTCTGTATCCGGTCTGTATCCGATCGGTAACAGCCGGAAACGAAAAGGTTACAAATGGTTACAGTCGTAATGATACACGCATCTGATCCAAAAGTCAAGGCTTTCCGGGAAAAGCGAACAGTTTCTCTCCCTGTGGAGAAAGGAATTTTCACACCACGACATCTGGTGGATAGGACAAAAAAGGAACCGCCCCACCCCCAAGACCGGCGGTTTTCCGCCCCTGTCCGCCAAACTTTTTTGTCAATTTGCCGGAAGCCTTCCATATATAAAAAACCGGAGCACCCTGACGAGTGCTCCGGTTTCCGTAAGTAACTGATTAAGCCAGCGCAGCAGTGATAATAGCCATAGAATAGACTTCCTGGGCGTTGCAGCCGCGGGACAGGTCGTTGATGGGGGCGTTCAGGCCCAGCAGCACGGGGCCGTAGGCGTCGAAGCCGCCCAGACGCTGGGCGATCTTGTAGCCGATGTTGCCGGCGTTGATGTTGGGGAAGATAAAGGTGTTGGCCTGACCGGCGACCTTGGAGTCCTTGCACTTGGTCTCAGCCACCTTGGGGGACACGGCGGCGTCAAACTGGAGCTCGCCGTCCACGGCGAAGTCGGGGTTGGTGGCCATCACCTTCTCGTAGGCGTGGCGCATCTTGTCCACGGTCTCGCCCTTGCCGGAGCCCTTGGTGGAGTAGCTCAGCATGGCCACCTTGGGGTCGATGCCGAAGGTGCGGGCGCAGTGGGCCACCTCGGTGGTGATCTCCACCAGGTCGTCCTCGGTGGGGTCAATGTTGATGGCACAGTCGCCCATGGCCAGCACGGTGTTCTCGCCCACGCCCTCACGGACCAGGATGAAGCAGGAGGACACGATCTTGTTGCCGGGCTTGGTCTTGATCAGCTGCAGGGCGGGACGGACGGTGTCGGCGGTGGAGTAGGTGGCGCCGCCCAGCAGGCAGTCGGCCACGCCCATCTTCACCAGCATGGTGCCGAAGTAGTTGCCCTTCTTCAGAGCAGCGCGGCACTCGTCGGCAGTCATCTTGCCCTTACGCAGTTCCACCATGGCGTCCACCAGCTTATCCATCTCGGGATAGGTGGCGGGGTCAATGATCTCGGCGCCCCGGATGTTGTAGCCGGCCTCCTCGGCGGCGGCGTGAACCGCCTCCTCGTTACCGATGAGCACGGGAGTCAGGAAGGTACCGGCCAGCAGACGGGCGCTGGCCTCCAGGATACGGGGGTCGGTACCCTCGGTGAAAATGATCTTCTTGGGGCTCTTCTTCAGAGTGTCAATCAGGGTCTGAAACATATGAATAGCCATGGGAATCTCCTCCATTTCAAAGTTCCGTACTTTTGCCAAATACTTGGCGGTATAGCTATTATACACCTGCTCTCAGGACAATCACAAGGACCAGTACGAAAAAATATTGTGGAAAAATCCGCTTTACTTTTGGTATTTTTGCAATTATACTATACACACTGTTTTTTAGGAGAGGTGTGCTATGACTTCTGATTTTTCCCGCTGCCTGTCTCTGCTGCGGCAGGAGAAGGGCGCGTCTCAGCGGGCGGTGGCCAAGGACCTGGGCATCAGCCAGGCGCTGCTGTCCCACTATGAAAACGGCGTCCGGGAGCCCGGCCTGGCCTTTGTCATCAAGGCCTGCAACTACTATAACGTATCCGCCGACTTCCTGCTGGGCCGGACCCTGAGCCGGGACGGCACAACCATCGCCGCCGAGGAGCTGTACGACTACTCCACCGAGAAGGACAACGTGCTCCACGGCTCCATCCTGGCCACCCTGAACAAGAAGCTGCTGGTCAACTCCACCGGCGTGCTCTTTGACCTGCTGGGCAAGACCGGCAAGAAGGAGGCCATCAACGCCGCCGCCGACTATCTGGGCACCGCCATCTATAAGCTGTTCCGCCACCTCTACCGGGCGGACGGCACCCAGAACGAGGACTTTTTCTCCGTCCCCGCCCGGCAGTTCACCGCCGGCGTGCCCTTTGCCGACATGATCTGCGCCGAGGCTGACTACACCGAGGCCCTGGCCGCCCACGTCAAGGACAAGGGCAACTTCCCTCCCATGAACAACGACGCCCTGATGGAGAACTACCCCGGCCTGTACCAGTCCCTGCTCCAGATTATCCACAACACCGGCGAACGTATCAACCGCCGGACGGCAGAGCGCCGGGAGAAGTAACAGACCTTCCCCCCACCCCATCACCAAAATCACATCATTACGGGAGGTATGACCTCGTCCTCCCAAACTCCATATCCTTCGCTTTCCCCTGACGGGCAAAGCTCACTCATTCCGTTGCTCGTCCTCTCCAAATCAAACCCGCTGCGCTGGGCTTTGATTTGGTTCATCCCCCAACTGGAGGTTTGTCTATGACTGATCAATCCAAGATTCGTAACTTCTCGATCATTGCTCACATCGACCACGGCAAGTCCACCCTGTCCGACCGGCTGATCGAGCAGTGCAACGCCGTGACCGCCCGGGAGATGGAGTCCCAGCTGCTGGACAACATGGACCTGGAGAAGGAGCGGGGCATTACCATCAAGGCCCGGGCCGTCAAGCTCAACTACGCCGCCGAGGACGGCAACACCTACGAGCTCAACCTCATCGACACCCCCGGCCATGTGGACTTCAACTACGAGGTGTCCCGGTCCCTGGCCGCCTGCGAGGGCGCCATTCTGGTGGTGGACGCCGCCCAGGGCATTGAGGCCCAGACCCTGGCCAACACCTACCTGGCCATGGAGCACGACCTGGAGATCCTGCCGGTGGTCAACAAGATCGACCTGCCCGCCGCCGACCCCCAGCGGGTGAAGGACGAGATCGAGAATATCATCGGCATCCCCGCTCAGGACGCCCCCGAGATCTCCGCCAAGGTGGGCATCAATATCCCCGCCGTGCTGGAGGACATCGTGAAGAACGTCCCCGCCCCCAAGGGGGACCCCAATGCCCCCTTGAAGGCCCTCATCTTCGACAGCCAGTACGACGCCTACCGGGGCGTCATCGTCTACTTCCGGGTGATGGAAGGCACCATCAAGACCGGCATGAACGTGAAGCTGATGGCCTCCGGCGCCACTTATCAGGTGCTGGAGTGCGGCCACCTGCTGCCCCTGGGCATGGAGAGCTGCAAAGAGCTCATCGCCGGCGAGGTGGGCTACTTCACCGCCTCCATCAAGAACGTGAAGGACACCCAGGTGGGCGACACCATCACCGGGGCGGAGGCCCCGGCGGCGGAGCCTCTGCCCGGCTACCGCCCCGCCCGGGCCATGGTGTACTGCGGCATCTACACCGAGGACGGCTCCAAGTACCCCGACCTGCGGGACGCCCTGGAGAAGCTCCAGCTCAACGACGCCTCCCTGTCCTTCGAGCCGGAATCCTCCGTGGCTCTGGGCTTCGGCTTCCGCTGCGGCTTTTTGGGGATGCTCCACATGGAGATCATCCAGGAGCGGCTGGAGCGGGAGTTTGACTTGGATCTCATTACCACCCTGCCCTCCGTCATTTACCGCATCACCAAGACCGACGGCAGCGTGGTCATGGTGGATAACCCCCACAACTACCCCGATCCCGCCGTCATTGAAATGGCGGAGGAGCCCTACGCCAAGGTGTCCATCGTCTCTCCCCCCGACTATGTGGGCAACATCATGCCCATGTGCCAGGAGCGCCGGGGCGAGTATAAGGATATGCAGTATCTGGACACCAATCTGGTGGAGCTCCACTACTCCATGCCTCTGGGCGAGATCATCTACGATTTCTTCGACACCCTGAAGGCCCGCACCAAGGGCTACGCCTCTCTGGACTATGAGATGGACCGGTACGAGCCCTCCGAGCTGGTGAAGGTGGATATGCTCCTCAACGGCGACCAGGTGGACGCTCTCTCCTTTATCGCCCACAAGGACAAGGCCTATCCCCGTGCCCGCCGGCTGTGCGAGAAGCTGAAGGAGAACATTCCCCGTCAGCTCTTTGAGGTCCCGGTCCAGGCCGCCATCGGCGGCAAGGTCATTGCCCGGGAAACCGTGAAGGCCATGCGGAAGGACGTGCTGGCCAAGTGCTACGGCGGCGACATCACCCGAAAGAAGAAGCTGCTGGAGAAGCAGAAAGAGGGCAAGAAGAAGATGCGCTCTCTGGGTACGGTGCAAATTCCCACAGAGGCGTTCATGGCTGTGCTTAAGCTGGACGAGGAGTAAACGAAAAGCATCTTCTTGTTGCCCTCCGGGGCCCCGCAAGGCGGGGCGGCGCTGTGCGCCGTACAAGCGTTTTGGGGCAACGTCCCAAAACCTTGGCGCAGGCGGAATTCACTTCCGCCGAGCATATGAAATAAAATGGGGTCCCCACAAAGAGCAAGCTCTTTGTGGGGCGGGCAAGAAGAAGATGCGCTCTCTTGGTACGGTACAGATTCCCACAGAGGCGTTCATGGCTGTGCTTAAATTGGACGAAGAGTAAACGAAAAGACCTGCCGCGAAATTGCGGCAGGTCTTTTTTACGGGCGAACACAAGGGTCGCCCCTACGGGTCAGCTCAAAAACAGCTCCACATCCTCCACCGTCAGGCCGGTCTGGAGGGCCAGGTTGATGCCGAACCCCACCACCTTGGCCAGGTCGGTGACCCGGGCGTCAATGTCTCTGGGGGTGACCATCAGCCCCTCCCCCGCCCCCCGGAGGGCCTGGGGGTCCAGATGGGCCTGGCCCGCCTCAGCCAGCAAGTCGGCGGCCAGGGTGGCCCCGTCCACCACCGTGGGCACCCCCACGGCAATAACGGGCACCCCCAGGCTGGCCCGGTCCAGAGCCGCCCGGGCGTTGCCCACCCCGGAGCCGGGGGTGATACCGGTGTCGGCCAGCTGGACGGTGGTACACACCCGGCTCAGGCTGCGGGAGGCCAGGGCGTCCACCGCAATGACGCAGGAGGGGCGGATCTTCTCGGTCACCGCCCGCACCAGTTCCCCGCTCTCCACGCCGGTGGTGCCCAGCACTCCCGCCGCCAGAGCGGCCACCGGCCGGAAGGAGCCGAAGTGCTCCGGCACCTGCTCCACCAGATGGCGGGTGACCATGGTGTGGTCGGCGGCGGCGGGTCCGATGTTGTCCGGGGTGATAGCCCGGTTGCCCAGCCCCACCACCAGGGCAGGGGCCCCTTCCGGCAGCTTGAGCAGAGCGGACAGCTCCGCCGCCACCGCCCGGACCGCCCGGCCAAAGGCGTCCTCCTCCCGGCGGACCAGAGCGGACAGGTCCACCGTCACGTAGGTGCCCACCGGCTTGCCGATGGCCTTTGCCCCCCGGTCGTCCAACACTTTGACTGTGGTCACCGGGTAGCCCTCCCGGGTGGATTCCTCCTGAGTCACGCCGGGCAGCTCCCCGGTATTTCCCCCCTCCCGCCACAGCTGGGCGGCCTCCAGCGCCAGATCCGTCCGTCTTTGTTCCATATGCGTCCTCCTGTACACCCCAAGATATGGTGTTTTGTATGCTGCTTGCCTCTATTTTTTGCGGAGAGCGGCCCCATATACAAAAAAAGTGAAAAAACCTAAAAAAACTGTTGCAATTTCTCTTGCTTCCTGCTAGAATGTAAAAATGCACAGGCAAACTATGTGTATTTACTATCGTCATCGGAGGAGGTGTTTGGTTTGCCGAATATTAAATCTGCCAAGAAGCGTGTCCTGGTGAACGAGACCAAGGCCATGCAGAACAAGGCCGCGAAGTCCGCTCTCAAGACCGACATCAAGAAGTTTGAGGCTGCGCTGGCTGAAGGCAACCGCAGCGAGGCCGAGGGCGCTTACAAGGTGGCCGTTAAGGCGGTCGACAAGGCCGTGGTTCATGGTCTGCTGCACCGGAACAACGCTGCGCACAAGAAGAGCGCCATGACCATCAAGCTGAACAAGCTGGCCTAATCTGTGGTCAACATGAAACCGCCTGCCATGCAGGCGGTTTTTTGCTGCCCAAACGGGACCGGCCGGTCTCTCCCCTTGCATTATCTTCCATTTTATGGTATATCTAAAAGGAACCTGTGTCCGGGAGGTGGGCCCATGCCCAAAGAGCTGCTGAAAAAGAAGCCGGTGAAATTTGCGCTGGAGATGGTGGACATTTATTTCTCCAAGCACATCTCCCGCTCGGCGGCGGAGCTGGCCTACTTTCTCATCCTGTCCTTTTTCCCGCTGCTCATCTGCATCAATGCTTTTATCAGCCTGCTGCCGGTGGATCTGGAGGAGGTGCTGGCTGCCGCCTCCCCCCTGCTGCCCAGGGCGGCCCGGGATATTCTGATGGAGTATGTGGGCTATATCACCACCAATCAGTCTCCCGGCCTGCTCATTGCAGGGGTTTTCATGACGGTGTTCTTTGCCTCGGCGGCCTTCCGGGCCCTGATGAACATTATGGAGGAGATCTATGGCCGTAAGGGCTACCGGGGCCTGCGGCAGGTGATTGCCAGCGTGCTCTTTGCCCTGCTGCTGCTGGTCACCATCTTCCTCTCTTTAGTGGTGCTTCTCACCGGCGGCTGGCTCTTCCAGGCGGCAGAGCGGCTGCTCCATCTGGATACCAACTCCCTGCCCTGGGACTGGCAGTGGATGCGCTTTCTGCTCCTCTTTCTGCTGGTATTTCTCTTCGTGATGCTGGTGTATCGGGTGGCCGCCCCCCAGGGCAAACCACGCCCGCCGGTGATGACCGGGGCCTTTCTGACCGCGGTGGTGCTCTCCGTCTTTTCCATCCTGTTTTCCTGGTTCATCGGCCTGTCCTCCCGGTACTCCCTGGTGTACGGGTCCCTGGCCTCCATCATTATCATGCTGGTGTGGCTCTACCTGTGCGGCAATATCCTCATCATTGGCAACATCTTCAACTGCGTGTGGTACAAGCACAAAAAGCTGAAGCTGCTGAAAGATCTGAAAAAAGAAGAGAAATAAAAAAGCACGCTGCATCAGCAGCGTGCTTTTTTATCGGTTATTTTGTTTCCAGATCTCTGCTAACCCCAGGAAGGTCAGGTGGGGTTCCCAGGCGGTAGCGATGGAGAGCAGAGGGCGTACCAGAGTGCTGTTGCCGCCGGTGAGCACCACCGTCAGGGGACCCAGCTCCTCCTCCAGACGCCTGACAATGCCCTCGATGGCCCCGGCGGCCCCGTAGAGGGCGCCGTACTTCATGCAGGACACGGTGTCTGTCCCCAGCAGCCCCTCCGGCGTGGACAGGGTGATGGGGGGCAGCTGAGCGGCCCGGGCGGACAGGGCCTCCAGGGACAGGGCCAGGCCGGGCAGGATCATGCCGCCCCGGAAGAGGCCGCCCTTGTCCACCACCGACAGGGTGGTGGCGGTGCCCATGTCAAAGACGGCCACCGGGGGGGTATACCGGGCCAGAGCGGCCACGCAGTCCACCACCCGGTCCATGCCCAGGTTGGCGGTATCGTAGCCGCTGAGATCCAGACCGGTGTGGGTGGTTTTGTCCACCACCAGGACAGGCTTTCCGGTGATGGCGTTCAGCCCCTCCCCCACCGGGCCGGTAAGGGCGGGTACCACCGAGGAGAGAACGGCCCCTTGGGCCTCCACCCTCTCCAGCAGATCTTGGAGAGATGCGGTCCAGTCCAGAGCGGGGTCACTGGGCAGCTTTTTTACAAAGGCCACCCGATCCCCCCGCAGGCCGGCGATGGCAACGGTGGTGTTGCCGATGTCAACCGTCAGCAGCATCTCAGGCAGGCTGCTCCACGGCGGTGGAAACCTTCTTCTCCAGCTTGAGAGCGCGCACCATGGGCACGCACACCGCGGGGGTAATGACGGCAGCCACAATGGCCTCAGGCACGCCGTTGGCGGCCACAATGCCCAGGATGAAGCCCAGCACCGCGTCGGCGGGGATGCCCTGGGCGGCGGCATAGGCCTCGGTGAAGATGACGCCGATGGAGCCCATGACCAGGGCGGTGTTGGTGAGCGCGCCCACAATACCGGCGATCACCATGCCAACCGTCTGGATACCGGCGTTGGACTTGCGGAAGAGGGTCTTAATGAGGGTGTACACCAGCCAGGGGGTGACGCCCACCAGGATACGGGGCACAAAGCAGATGAACAGGGCCCAGGGGCTGCCCCGGTCCAGGCCGGGCACGGGAATGAAGGGGGAAAACACAAAGGAGGAAAGACCGGGTACCAGCGTATTTTTGATCATGCTGGACAGACCGAACATTCCTCCCAGGAACGCGCCCTTCTTGGGCCCCAACAGAATGGAACCGATGATGACCGGCACATGGAGAATGGTGGCCTTGATCACAGGCAGGTCGATAAGACCCAGGGGTGTAAAGGTGAGCAAAAAGATGATGCCGGTAAACATCGCCAGAATGGCCATACCCTGCACCTGCTTGCTCCGCTGAGACCGGGTGAGCGCTTTTTTCATATTCAATTACCTCCAGCTGCCGTTCCTCTTAAGAGGATACAGCGCATATTTTGGGTGACTGACCACCGATGGGCTGGGACCTGCCGTCTCCTGAGAGTACAGCGGTCCCCGACGGGGACAGCCGCAGATATTATAGCGGTTTTATCCCCAAAATGCAATGGGAATGTGGAAAACTTACTTTGTGTCTGCTATAATTGAGGGACACATCACGGCGGCGGAAGGCCGTCCCTACAGATCATAAGGAGCTTCTTGCTATGCAGTTAAAAGGAAAAACCGTGCTGCTGGGGGTCACCGGCGGCATCGCCTGCTACAAATCCGCCAACCTGGCCTCCGCCCTGGTGAAGCAGGGGGCCAACGTCCAGGTGCTCATGACCAAAAATGCCACCGAGTTCATCGGTCCCCACACCTTTGAGTCCCTCACCGGCAACCGGGTGAGCGTGGACACCTTCGACCGCAACTATCAGTTCCAGGTGGAGCACATCGCCCTGGCCGATCAGGCCGACCTGGTGCTGGTGGCCCCCGCCACCGCCAACGTGCTGGCCAAGCTGGCCCACGGCCTGGCCGACGATATGCTCACCACCACTATTCTGGCCTGCAACTGCCCCAAGATCGCCGCTCCCGCCATGAACACCAAAATGTACGAGAACCCTGTCACCCAGGACAATCTGGACATTTTGAGAAAATACGGCTGGGAGATCGTGGAGCCCGCCAGCGGCCGTCTGGCCTGCGGGGCCGTGGGCAAGGGCAAGATGCCCGAGCCGGAGGACCTGCTGGAGACTGTTCTCCACGCCCTGAGCCACGAGAAGGACATGACCGGCCTCAAGGTGCTGGTCACCGCCGGTCCCACCCGGGAGGCTCTGGACCCGGTGCGCTATCTCACCAACCACTCCACCGGCAAGATGGGCTACGCCATTGCCAAAGCCGCCGCCGCCCGGGGGGCCCAGGTCACCCTGGTATCCGGGCCGGTGAACCTGAAAAAGCCCCCCTACATGGAGGTGGTGGACATTGTGTCCGCCCAGGATATGTTTGACGCGGTGACCAGCCGTGCCCCCGACCAGGATATCATCATCAAGGCCGCCGCCGTGGCCGACTACCGCCCGGCTTCCGTGGCGGAGGACAAGATCAAGAAGAGCGGCAATGATTCCGACCTCTCCCTCCCCCTGGCCCGCACCAGCGACATCCTGGCCTGGCTGGGGGAACACCGGGTGCCTGGTCAGTTCCTGTGCGGCTTCTCCATGGAGACCCGTGACATGGTGGAAAATTCCAAAAAGAAGCTGGAGAAAAAGCACATCGACCTCATCGCCGCCAACAACCTGAAGCAGGCGGGTGCAGGCTTCGGGGTGGATACCAACGTGCTCACCCTCATCGCCGCCGACGGGGCCAAGGAGCTGCCCCTCATGAGCAAGGAGGAGGCCGCCCACGCCCTGCTGGACGAAATTATGAGCCGCCGGTGAGGATTCCCCCCTTTTTGCCTTGACGGTAGGGGGAAAAAATGATAGAATAGCCCGCGATAAGGCAGTGATCGGGAAGAGTACCCCCATGTTTCCGCACCAGAGAGGAGCCGGACGGTGCAAGGCTCCGGCGGAGGTGGAGGGAAGGCGCCCGTGAGCCGCGGGGAGGCAATGCCCCGCCGGTCCCCCGCCGTTACCGGGTTCGAGTGCGGACAACTTGTCCGAATTCAGGTGGTACCACGGATTTTTCCGCCCTGAGCTTAGGCTCAGGGCGGTTTTTTCTTAGCCTTCCCCTGGGGGAAGGTGCCCCAGTGCGCACACTGGGGCGGATGAGGGAAACGGTACCATATATGTATAAATTACAAACAAAAGGAGTTTGATTGTACCATGAAAAACACCGAAAAGACCATGGAGCAGATCGTCACCCTGTGTAAGGGCCGGGGCTTCATCTTCTCCGGCTCCGAGATCTACGGCGGCCTGGCCAACACCTGGGACTACGGCCCTCTGGGTGTGGAGCTGAAAAACAACGTGAAGAAGGCCTGGTGGAAGAAGTTCGTCCAGGAGAACCCCTACAACGTGGGTCTGGACGCCGCCATCCTGATGAATCCCCAGACCTGGGTGGCCTCCGGCCATCTGGGCGGCTTCTCCGATCCTCTGATGGACTGTAAGGAGTGTAAGGAGCGCTTCCGCGCCGACAAGCTCATCGAGGACTGGTGCGCTGAGAACAGCGTGGAGCTGCCCAAGCCCATCGACGCCTTCTCCCAGGAGGAGATGAAGAACTTCATCGAGGAGAACAACATCCCCTGCCCCACCTGCGGCAAGCACAACTTCACCGACATCCGTCAGTTCAACCTGATGTTCAAGACCTTCCAGGGCGTCACCGAGGACGCCAAGAACACCGTGTACCTGCGGCCTGAGACCGCCCAGGGCATCTTCGTCAACTTCCAGAACATCCAGCGCACCACCCGCAAGAAGCTGCCCTTCGGCGTGTGCCAGGTGGGCAAGTCCTTCCGCAACGAGATCACCCCCGGCAACTTCACCTTCCGCACCCGTGAGTTCGAGCAGATGGAGCTGGAGTTCTTCTGCAAGCCGGGCACCGACATGGAGTGGTTCCAGTACTGGCGCTCCTTCTGCAAGGAGTGGCTGCTGAGCCTGGGTATGCAGGAGGAGAACCTGCGGCTGCGTGACCACAGCCCCGAGGAGCTGTGCTTCTACTCCAAGGGCACCACCGACTTCGAGTTCCTCTTCCCCTTCGGCTGGGGCGAGCTGTGGGGCGTGGCCGACCGTACCGACTACGACCTGACCCAGCATCAGAACGTCTCCGGCAAGGACATGACCTACTTCGACCAGGAGACCGGCGAGCACTATATCCCCTATGTGGTGGAGCCCTCCCTGGGCGCCGACCGCGTGACCCTGGCCTTCCTGGTGGACGCCTTCGACCAGGAGGTGGTGGGCCAGGACAAGAAGGGCAACGACGACATCCGCACCGTGCTGCGCCTCCACCCCGCTCTGGCCCCCTTCAAGTGCGCCGTGCTGCCCCTGAGCAAGAAGGAAGTGCTGGCCGGCCCCGCCCAGCAGCTGCGTGATGAGCTGGCCCGCGACTTCATGGTGGACTACGACGACGCCGGCTCCATCGGCAAGCGCTATCGCCGCCAGGACGAGATCGGCACCCCCTTCTGCATCACCCTGGACTTCCAGACCGTGGGCGACGAGAACACCCCCGCCGACAACTGCGTCACCATCCGTGAGCGCGACTCCATGGAGCAGGTGCGCATTCCCATGGACCAGGTCAAGGCTTATATTGCCGAGCGCGTGAAGTTCTAATTTCCATCAAAAAAATCCCTGTTGCTAACGCAACAGGGATTTTTTCTTACTTTTTATGCCTTCATGGCCTCCCGGGCGAAGTCGGCGGCCTGGTCCAGATCACTCTGGTCCGGGTGGGTCAGGGCCAGGTCAAAGGCCTGGATCATGGATTTCAGCTTGGCGTTGTCCGGGTCGGCCTTCAGCTGGGCCTCGTACCGGTCCTTCACCGTCTGGGGCATCTTGCCGGTGCAGAAGAAGCTGCTCACCACCTGGTTGCCCTTGGGGACCTCCGCCTTGAAGCGGTCGGACAAAGAGGCGAAGTACAGCTCGGAGATGCCGAAACCGGCGGTGCCGAAGATGGCCACCCGCTTGCCGTACAGGCTATGTAAAAATTCCTGCATAGCCGGAGTGAGGGTACCCTTGTCGGTCCAGGACCCGGCAAAGACCAGCTCCGCCTGGTCCACGTTCTGGGGCGGCGGGCCGAAGGCCACAATGTCGTGGCCCTCACAGGCCTCCCGGATGGCCTGAGCCACCTGGGCGGTGTTGCCGGTCTGGCTGTCAAATACAATGGCGATTTTCATAGGTCCTCCTTTGGACAATGGACGGGCCGATGTGGGCAGAAGGTGAATTGCCCCAAAGGGGCAAGAGAAGCCACCCTGGGGTGTCGGCCCCTACTTATACTTCCGGCTTTCGGTCACCGCCAGCTCATCGCAGCGGTTGTTGTACGGGTTATCAGCGTGGCCTTTGACCCAGTGGAGGTGGACGGTGTGGTAGTCGCACAGGTCCAGCAGGGTGGCCCACAGATCCGGGTTGAGGGCGGGCTTCTTGTCCCCCTTCACCCAGCCTCGGGCCTTCCAGCCCCGGGCCCAGCCCTTTTCCAGGGCGTCAATGACGTACTTGGAGTCGGAGTAGAGCTCCACGATGCAGGGCTCCTTCAGGGCCTTCAGGGCAGTGATGACGCCGGTAAGCTCCATACGGTTGTTGGTGGTATGGGCCTCCCCGCCGGAGAGTTCCTTTTTGAACTCCCCATATTGCAGAATGGCCCCCCACCCGCCGGGGCCGGGATTGCCCGAGCAGGCCCCGTCGGTGTAAATGGTAACTGTTTTCATAGTTCTCCTATTACAGCTCCTTCAAAATCTCCTGCCGCTTCTGCTCATACTCCTCGGTGGTAATGAGCCGGCGGTCATAGAGGGACTGGAGCTGCTCCAGCCGCTGCTCCGGGGTGCCCTTGGGGTTGTCCACCGACACCCCCTCCTCCTCGATGCGGATCTCGGGGCCGATATACTTCTTGCCGAAGGCAGAATAGAAGTTGGTACCGGCGATGACAGCGGCAAGGATGGTCCAAAAGATGCCGAAGATGAGGCCAAAGCCCCCCACCATGGCAAACTGGGGAATGACGACGAACAGGCCGATGAGCACAAAGACACAGCCCACCACGCCCCCCGCCACCGAGCCGGTCTTACTGGGACGGTAAGTTACCCGTTTTCTGGACATGGCTTATTCCTCCCCTTCGGTGGCGCCGGTGTCCTCCTCTTCTTCCTCGTGGTCGGTACGGGCGAAGGAGATGACCTTCACGCCCTCCTCCAGGTTCATGATCTTGACGCCCTGGGCGGTACGGCCGTAGGTGGAGATGCCGGACACCGCCATGCGGATGATGACGCCGGCGTCGTTGATGACCAGCACGTCGTCGTTGTCGCTGACCACCTTGACCCCCACCACGGGGCCGGTCTTCTCAGTGACGTTGTAGCCCTTCAGGCCGTAGCCGCCTCTCTTCTGGGGACCGTCGGCACGGATATACTCGTCCATCTCGGTGCGCTTGCCGTAGCCGTTCTCAGTGATCATAAGCACCTGATGGTCGTACTTGGCCCGGGCGGCGCCTACCACGAAGTCGCCCTCCCGCAGGCTGATGCCCCGGACGCCGCAGGCGTCACGGCCCATGCAGCGCACGTCGGTTTCCTTGAAGCAGATGGCCATGCCGTCGTGGGTGACGATGAGGATGGCCTGCTCCCCGTCGGTCTCCCGGACGGTGATGAGCTCGTCTCCCTCCTCCAGGGTGATGCAGCGGATGCCCGCCTTCCGGGCGGTGTGGATGGAGGAGAGCTGAATCCGCTTGACAGTGCCCGCCCGGGTGACCATCACCAGATACCGGTCCTCGGGGAACTCCCGCAGGTGGATCATGGCGGTGACCTTCTCGTCCTGCTCGATGGGCAGCACGTTCACCAGGTTGGTACCCTTGGCGGTGCGGCCGGCCTCGGGGATCTGATAGCCCTTCTTCCGGTGGACCCGGCCCTTATTGGTGAAGAAGAGGATGTAGTCGTGGGTGGAGGCGGTAAACACCGTATCCACATAGTCCTCCTCCTTGGTGGCCATGGCAGTAATGCCCTTGCCGCCCCGGCGCTGGGTACGGTAAGTGGAGGCGGGGGTGCGCTTGATGTAGCCCCCGTCGGTGAGGGTGAACACGCACTCCTCCTCCTCGATGAGGTCCTCGATGTCGATCTCGTCCTCCACGTCCTGGATCTCGGTGACCCGGTCGTCGCCGTACTTGTCCCGAATGGCGGACAGCTCGTCCTTCAGCACGCCCCGCAGCATCTCCTCGGAGCCCAGCAGCTGCTGGAAGTAGGCGATGCGCGCTTCCAGCTCCTTGTACTCGGCCTCCAGCTTCTCCCGGTCCAGGCCCTGGAGAGCTTTCAGGCGCATATCCAGAATGGCCTGGGCCTGCACGTCGTCCAGGCCGAACCGGTTCATCAGGTTCTCCCTGGCGTTGTCGTAGCTGGAGCGGATGATGCGGATGACCTCGTCGATGTTGTCCTGGGCAATGAGCAGACCTTCCAGCAGGTGGGCCCGCTCCTGGGCCTTCTTCAGGTCGTACTTGGTGCGGCGGATGATGATCTCCTCCTGGAAGGCGATGTACTCGTCCAGGATGTGCCGCAGGGACAGGATCTTGGGCTGGGACTGGTCGTCCACCAGAGCCAGCATATTGATGGCGAAGGTGGTTTGCAGCTGGGTCTGGGCAAACAGGCGGTTGAGCACCACCTGGGGGTTGGCGTCCCGCTTGAGCTCAATGACCACCCGCATACCGTTGCGGTCGGACTCGTCCCGGATGTCGGAGATGCCCTCCAGACGCTTGTCCTCCACCTGGTCGGCCATATTCTTAATGAGCTGGCGCTTGTTGACCTGGTAGGGGATCTCGGTGACGATGATGCGGGTACGGTTCTGGCCGAACTCCTCAAACTCGGTGCGGGCCCGGACGCACACCCGGCCCCGGCCGGTGGCGTAGGCGGCCCGGATGCCGGAGCGGCCCATGATGATGCCCTTGGTGGGGAAATCGGGGCCCTTCACGTGCTCCATCAGGTCGGCCAGGGTGGCCTCCGGATTGTCCAGCACGCAGATGGTGGCATTGATGACCTCCCGCAGGTTGTGGGGCGGGATGTTGGTGGCCATGCCCACGGCGATGCCCGCCGAGCCGTTGACCAGCAGGTTGGGGAACCGGGAGGGGAGCACACGGGGCTCCTTCCGGCTCTCGTCGAAGTTGGGGTCCCAGTTCACCGTGTCCTTCTCGATGTCCCGGAGCATCTCGTCCGAAATCTTGGACATCCGGGCCTCGGTGTAACGGTAGGCGGCCGGGGGATCGCCATCGATGGAACCGAAGTTGCCATGGCCGTCCACCAGGGGATAGCGCATGGAGAAGTCCTGGGCCAGACGAACCAGGGCGTCGTACACGCTGGCGTCGCCGTGGGGATGGTACCGGCCCAGCACATCGCCCACGCAGGTGGCGGACTTCTTGAAGGGCTTGTCGGCGGTCAGGTTGTCCTCGTACATGGCGTACAGGATACGCCGGTGGACGGGCTTCAGGCCGTCCCGCACGTCGGGCAGGGCCCGGCCCTTGATGACGCTCATGGCGTACTCAATATAGGACTGCTCCATCTCCTTCACCAGAGGTGAAGTGACGATGGTCTGGTCCGGATACCGGATCTCCTCCGGATCGTACTGTGGCTTTTTGCTCATGCTGTTGCCTCTCAATCTTTATGATAGGGTGGTTCACGGCGGGCGGCCGCAAGGGCCGCCCCTACGTCAGGGCCGTGTAGGGGCGACCTTTATGGTCGCCCGACCTCCCTTAATAATCCAAATTCACCGCGTACTTGGCGTTGCGCTCGATGAACTCCTTCCGGGGCTCCACCTTCTCGCCCATGAGGACGGTGAAGGTCTGGTCGGCCAGCACGGCGTCGTCCAGCTCGATGCGCTTGAGGGTGCGCCGCTCCGGGTCCATGGTGGTCTCCCACAGCTCGTGGGGGTTCATCTCGCCCAGGCCCTTATACCGGGAGATATCCACCTTGGCGTTGGGGTTGTCCCCCCGGAGCTCGGCGGACACCTGGTCCCGCTCCTCATCGGAGAAGGCCACCCGGGTGGTCTTGCCCCGGGTCAGCTTGTACAGCGGAGGTACGGCGGCATAGACGTAGCCGTGCTCGATGAGGGGCCGCATGAAGCGGAAGAAGAAGGTCAGCAGCAGGGTGCGGATGTGGGAGCCGTCCACATCGGCATCGGCCATGATGATGATCTTGTGATAGCGCAGCTTGTCCAGGTCGAAGTCGTCCCCGATGCCGGCGCCCAGGGCGGTGATGACGGGGGTCAGCTTGTCGTTGCCGTACACCTTGTCGGCCCGGGCCTTCTCCACGTTGAGCATCTTGCCCCACAGGGGGAGGATGGCCTGGAAGCGGCTGTCCCGGCCCTGGGTGGCCGAGCCGCCTGCGGAGTCGCCCTCCACGATGTAGAGCTCGGTGAGCTCGGGGTTGACCTCGTTGCAGTCCCGCAGCTTGTCGGGCATGGCGGCGCCGCCCAGGGCGGTCTTGCGGCGGATGGACTCTCTGGCCTTCCGGGCGGCCTCACGGGCCCGGTTGGCCATGAGGGCCTTCTCCAGAATGGCCTTGCCCACGGCGGGGTTCTCCTCCAGGTACTCGGACAGCTTCTCGGTGACGATGTTGTTCACCAGGGTACGGATGGAGGCGTTGCCCAGCTTGGCTTTGGTCTGGCCCTCGAACTGGGCCTCGGTGAGCTTGACGGAGATGACGCAGGCGATGCCCTCCCGGCAGTCCTCGCCGGACACCTTGTCCTCGTCCTTGAGGATCTTCATTTTTTTGCCGTAGTTGTTGAGCACGGTGGTGAGGGCACGCTTAAAGCCCTCCTCGTGCATACCGCCTTCGGGGGTGTGGACGTTGTTGGCGAAGGAGACGATGGTCTCGTTGTAGCCGTCGTTGTACTGGAAGGCCACCTCCGCCATGGAGTCCTCCTTCTGCCCCGCCATATAGATCACGTCGGGGTGGATGGGGTCCTTGGAGCGGTTGATGTAGGACACGAACTCCCGGATACCGCCGGCGTAGTGCATGGTGTCGCTCTGCTCCCTGCCGGGGCGGTTGTCGATGGTGTGGATCTTCAGGCCGGCGTTGAGGAAGGCCTCCTCCCGCATCCGGGTGTGGAGGGTCTCGTAGTTATACTCGGTGACCTCGAACATCTCGGGGTCGGGCTTGAACACCACCTCGGTGCCGTGGCGGTCAGTGTCCCCCACCACCTGCATGGGCTGGGTCACCTTGCCCCGGGAGAACTTCATCTCGTAGATCTTGCCCTCCTTGTGGACCCGGACCTCCAGCCACTCGGACAGGGCGTTGACCACGCTGGCACCCACGCCGTGGAGGCCGCCGGACACCTTGTAGCCGCCGCCGCCGAACTTACCGCCGGCGTGCAGGATGGTGAACACCACCTCCAGGGCGGGCAGGCCGGTCTGGGGCTGGATGTCCACGGGGATACCGCGGCCGTTGTCCACCACGGTGATGATGTCGCCCTCCCCAATGGCGACGGTGATCTCATCACAGTAACCGGCAAGGGCCTCGTCGATGGAGTTGTCCACGATCTCATACACCAGGTGATGCAGGCCGGACTCGCTGGTGGAGCCGATATACATACCGGGGCGCTTGCGGACGGCCTCCAGACCCTCCAGCACCTGGATCTCGGAGCCGCCGTACTCATGCTCCACCTGGGTGGTGTTCAGTTCCAATTCTAACTCGTCAGACATAATAACCTCCGCTAGATTAACCATAGGTTGGGTATGGCTCTGTGAGAGCGGCCATACCCCAAATTTTTTTATTCAAAACTGTTGTTCTCCGCCCGGCGCAGCAGGGTGGCGGCGGAGAGCTGGCACAGGTAGATCACCGGCGGCCCCTCCCGCCGGGCGCACAACACAAAAGAGCGGGGCAAATCGTCGGACACGTTGACCAGCCGCCCCTCCTTTTCCGCCCGCTCCAGAAAGGACCGGGTCAGGTGGGAGGAGGAGGTGTTGTCCAGATCGAAGAGCCCCACCACGTCTCCAAAGGGCACCACCACGTTCTGACCGATGTGCAGATACATCTACTTGCCCTCCTTCTTGTCCCGGACGATTTTGGGCTTCCACAGCCAGCGGTACAGCTTCCAGCCCAGAAAGAGCCCCACAAAAAAGCCCAGGGCGGGCAGGCCGGGAATGAAGAGCAGCTGGGTCACCGGGGAGGTATCCGCCTCCCACAGGTTGAGCCGGTGGACCACAATGGCGGCTGTCACCAGAACGGCAGCCACCGGAGGAATCAGCTTCCACAGCTTGCTTCCCTTCCGGGTAAACTGGCACACCAGAAATTCCAGCAGAAAGCCCCCCACCAGGGGGACCAGGGCAAGGATCAAAAGTATCATAGTGTTCTCCTGAATCTGATCTGTATCACGGGCCGGTTTGTCATCCCACCAGTACGCCGTTGTGAATGTGGAAGGTCTTGCCCTCCCCCAGCCGGTCCAGGCTCATTTCCTCGCAACAGGTGATAAAGACTTGACCGCCGGTAATCCGCTTCAAAACGAACTCCTGCCGCCGGTGGTCCAGCTCGGACAGTACGTCGTCCAGCAGCAGCACCGGCCACTCCCCGGTCTCCTGGAAGAAAATTTCCCGGGAAGCCAGCTTGAGGGACAATGCCGCCGTCCGGGTCTGGCCCTGGGAGGCGAAGGTTTTGGCGCTCACCCCGTCCAGTTCCACCACCAAATCGTCCTTGTGGGGCCCCGACAGGCACTGCCGGGCCTCCAGCTCCGCCTTCCGGTGGGAGTCCTGATGTTTCAGCAGCTGCTCCAGCAGAGTACGGGTAGGGGCCAATGGATCATCGATGGTGCTCACCGTCTGGTAGCTCAGCCCCAGCTCCTCCCGTCCGCCGGAGAAATTCCGGTGGATGGGAGGCGTCACCTCCCGGAGCCGCTTGATGAAGTAGGCCCGGTAGTGGATGAGCATGGCCCCGGTCTGGGCCATGCGCAGATTGAACTCGTCCAGAGTGTCCAGCAGCGAGGGATGCTCCTCCCAGTCCCGCAGAATCCGGGTCTTATGTTCATAAAGACGCCGGTATTCCGCCAAAGCCTCGGCATAGCGGGGCCGCAGCTGACAGATGCAGTCGTCCAGGAACCGGCGGCGCACCGCGGCCCCCTCCCGGATGAGCCACAGGTCCTCCGGGCAGAAGAGCACCGTGTTGAGTACCCCCGCCAGCTCCCCGGCGGTCTTTAATTTCACGCCGTTGGAGAAGAGCTGCCGCCGCACCCCCCGGCCCAGCTTGGCCTCCAGGGTGAAGTCCCGCCCCCGGGAAAAGACCTCCGCCTTCACAAAGGCGTGGTCCACCCCCATCTGGATCAGCTCCCGGTCGTACCGGGCCCGGTGGGAGGAGGCGGTGGACAGGTAGGCGATGCCCTCCAGCAGGTTGGTCTTGCCCTGGGCGTTCTCCCCCCAGATCACATTGACGTTGGGAGAAAAGCTCCCCTCAAAGTGAAGATAATTGCGAAAAAAGTCCAGGCAGACCGACTTTACGATCATAAAACTTCTACGCGCAGGTCATCCAGGGTGACCACGTCGCCGGGGCGCAGCTTCTTGCCCCGCATGGTGCACACCTCGCCGTTGACCTGGACCTCTCCGTCCTGGATGCGCTCCTTGGCCTCCCCGCCGGTCTCCACCAGACCCTCAAATTTCAGCAGGGATTCCAGTTTGATAAATTCCGTTGTGATTTTGGACTGAATGGTCTTCATACTTCTGAATTTCTCCCTTCTTCGTGCAGGGATTGCAGCAGTTCCCACAGGTCGGGCAGGGCCTTTTTCAGGGCCACCGGCCGGGCCTTGGCCCGGTCATAGAAGAAGTGGCCGGAGGTACCCTCCGCCCGCAGCTCCCCGGTGTCGGCGTTGACCATCTTGTAGGACAGCTGCATTTTGGCGGGAGACAGGGACTCCACCGCCATGTGGATGGCTACCGTCTCCCCAAACCGGGTCATGGAACAGTACTTGCAGCTCACGTCGGTAACGGCAAAGTCGATGCCCACGTCCACCGCTCTGTGGTAGCTCCAGCCGATCTGGTCCATAAAGTCGGTACGGGCCTCCTCCATCCAAAGGATATAATTTCCATGGTGGACGATGCTCATGCCGTCGGTCTCATAAAATTGAACCTTATGCAGGTAAGGATGCAGTTCCAAGGTGTTTTTCCTTTCTTTCAGAACCTTTGTGCCTAATTTATTCCCCGGCTTTCAGGCGGACGGGCAGTACCATATACAGGAAATTCTCCTCCCCCTCGGTGGGCAGGATGACGCAGGGGGACACGCTGGTGGACAGCTCCAGCCGAACCTTGTCGGCGGGGGCGGCCTTGAGGGCGTCCATCAGGTACTTGTTGTTGAAGCCGATCTCCAGACCCCGGCCGTCGCCGGTGACAGGGCACTGGTCGTAGGCGTCGCCGATGGCGGTTTTGGTGGAAATCTTCATCAAACCGTCCTCAAACACGCACCGCAGGGGACATTTCAGCTTCTCGGTGATGATGAGGGACACGCGCTCGATGGAGGACAGCAGCGCCCGGGTCTCGCCCTCCAGGCAGATGTCGTTGCTGCGGGGGATGGCCTGGCGGTAGGCCAGGAACTCACCCTCCAGCCGGCGGGTCACCAGCATGGTGGAGCCGGCCTTGAACATGACGTGCCGGGCGCCCTGGGTCACCGACACCGGCTCGTCGCAGTCGGTGCAGATTTTTTCCACCTCGGACAGGGCGGAGCCGGGGACCACGAAGGAGAATTCCGGAGCGCCGTCCTTTTTGTCGATGGCCTCGTGGCGGAGGGCCAGCCGGAAGCCGTCCACCGACACCACGGTGAGGCCGTTTTCGTCGGCCTCAAAGAGGGAACCGGTGTGGACCGGGCGGCTCTCGTTGTCGCTGACGGCAAAAATGGTCTGGGAGATCATGGCTTTCAGCTTGGACTGGGACAGGGTAAGGGAGTTCTGATATTCCACCGTGGGCAGCTCGGGGAACTCCTCCGGGTCGGTGCCCAGGATGTTGAACTCACTGGGTCCACAGGTGATGTGGACCATATAGTTGTCGGTCTGGAAGGTGACGATGTCGTCAGGCAGCTTCCGGATGATCTCGCCGAAGAGCCGGGCGGCCAGCACCAGGGTGCCGGTTTCGCTGATGTCGGCAGGGACGATGGTGCGGATGCCGGTGTCCAGATTGTAGCCGGTGAGCCGCAGCTCCTGTCCGGCCTCCAGCAGAATGCCCTCCAGAGCGGGAATGGAGCTCTTGGGGGAAACGGCACGGGAGGCGGTGGAGATGGCGGATTGCAGCAGGGCTTTTTCGCAGGAAAATTTCATATTTGTTCGGTCCTCCGTTTCGTGGGGAGAGAAGGGGCTCCCCGGGATCTCTCGCGCTCCTCCGGAGAGAGGAGGGATATAGTTCGTAATAGTAAGCCGTAGGGGAAAACATTGTGGAAAAGTGGCGAAACTCCTTGAGGCCCATGGTTTGGCCCGTCCACAGGGGGTGTGGACAAAAAAGAGGGGGTTTCCACAGGGGAAAAGGAGCAAAAAAGTTTTCCACATCCCCTTTTCCACATATCCCCGAAAGAGGGTGGAAATGTGGAAAGCGGTCTGGAAACCGGATTTCCAGTGGGAATCCAGTTCCATTCATATTTATGCAGGAATATTCAGAAGCCATTCGGTCTTATTCATACCGGGCGTTGATGTTGGCGTTGATGTCCTTGATGACTTCTGCAATTTCGGGGCTCTGCTTGGTCAATTTCTCGATCCGGTCGATGGAGTGCATGACAGTGGTGTGGTCCCGGTTGTCAAATTCCTTGCCGATCTCCTTCAGGGACAGGTTGGTCATGCGGCGGATCTGGTACATGGCGATCTGGCGGGCCAGCGCGGTGTCCTTGGTGCGGCCCTGGCCCCGGAGGGCCTCCTCATCGATGTTGTAGAACTTGCTGACCTCATCAATGATGATCTCCGGCGAGGGGAGGAACTCCGCCTTGTCCTTGAACATATCCCGGACGGCCCGGGTGACGGTGTCCACGTCCACGCTCTCCCCCATCAGCTCCTGGAAGGCCAGGATCTTGTTGACGGTGCCCTCGATCTGCCGCACATTGGAGGTGATGTTCTCGGCGATATATTGGAGGACGGGATCGGGCAGGTTCATACCCCGGCGGATGGCCTTGGTCTTGATAATGGCCACCCGGGTCTCATAGTCGGGGGGCTGGATGTCCACGGGCAGGCCCCACTCGAACCGGGTACGCAGCCGGTCGTCCAGCCGCAGCATCTCCTTGGGGGGACGGTCGGCGGTGAACACAATTTGCCGCTTGGCCTCGTACAGGGTGTTGAAGGTGTGGAACATCTCCTCCTGGGTGGACTCACGGCCGGCGATAAACTGCACGTCGTCCATGAGGAACACATCGGCGGAGCGGTACTTCTCCCGGAACTCCGGGTTGCGGCCTTCCCGGATGGCCTGGATCAGCTCGTTGGTGAAGGAGTCGCCCTTGATATACACGATGCGGTAATCGGGGTGGGACTGATGGATTTTGTGGGCGATGGCGTAGAGCAAGTGGGTCTTGCCCAGGCCGGACTCGCCGTAGATAAACAGGGGGTTGTAGGTCTGGGCGGGCTGCTCGGCCACCGCCAGGGCGGCGGCGTGGGCAAACTTGTTGGAGGCGCCCACCACAAAGCGCTCGAAGGTGTATTCCTCAGTGCCCGGGAGAAATACATCGTCCACCTTCTTCTTGCCGTAGCCCTCCAGCTCCCCCTCTCCCAGCACCACAACCTCGAAGTCGGAGGAGAACAGCTCATGGAGGGCCTTCTGGATGTTGGGGATGTAGCGGGAGTTGATGATATCCCGCTTGAAGTTGGTGGGGGTGTGGAGCACAAACCGGTTGGACTCCAGCGCCACGGGGGTGGCGTCGTCAAACCAGGTGTTGATGGCGGTGGCTGTCATCTCCCCCTCCATCAGGGAGAGGACCTTGGCCCAGAGATCGGCCGGTAGATTCACGGAAAGACCACCTCTTTTGTAGAATAGATGGCCGCTGTGGGCGCAGCAAAACAAGACCTTGAAAGCCTGGGCTTTCAAGACCTGGGTCGTGGATGCTGCCGCCAGCGGCGGGAGTACAGATAATTTAACGCGTATCATTATAATGCGTACGGAACAAAGCCGAAATCCTTGGTTTTCAAGGTTTTCGGCTTTGTTCTAGTGCAAGAATTTTGGACAATAATTCTCAAAATCCTTGCACCTTTCATTGGAACGCAGGACGTTCCAATGAAAATACGCATTGTAACAATGTCTGAATTCCATAAAACGGCCCCCCTGAGCCGTTTTATGGAATTGCGCGGCTGCTGCCGCGCAAATAAACTGATTTGCAGTTTATTCAGTAGACATTATTATAGCAAATCACCCTGTGGAAAGCAACGATACAATTATAAAAAGAAACTACTTTTCCACACAGGTTTCCACACAGTCTGACGGTGGCCGGCGGGCAGCCGGAACGGCCGCCTCTGCCCGGAGCCTCAAAAAAATAGGGCAGAAGGGCTTATGCGTGGGGGTGTGCTCAACAGGGGCCACAAGATATGGTATTTCCCTGCCGGACCCAGAAAAAAACCAAAAAAGAAACCAAATTAGTGGTTGACAGCCTATTTTGAAATAGGCTATAATACCATGTGCATCATGTAAACTGCTATGGTGTAAAGCAGTTTTGTTTGACGACCGCAGCCGAAAGGCTGTTGTGGTGGGCGGGGCAACCCGCTTGATTTTTGTACAGGAGGTGTCCCAACATGGTTCGTACCTATCAGCCCAAGAAGCGCCAGCGCTCCAAGGAGCACGGGTTCCGTAAGCGTATGCGTACCGCCAACGGCCGCAAGGTCCTGGCTCGCCGCCGCGCGAAGGGCCGCGCCCGTCTGACCCACTGATGGGTCCGCAAATGGAATAGGGCATTTCATAGGGGCGGGGGAGCTTTTCCCACCGCCCCTGCGCAGCATACGGAAGTTTGGACCGGGAAAGGAGGACCGCCGTGGAGCACACCGTATCCCTGAAGCAAAATCATGTGTTCCGCCGCCTTTACAGCAAGGGTAAGAGCGCGGTCAATCCCTGTCTTGCACTCTATTGCCGGAAGAACAACTCCCCCCGCAGCCGTCTGGGCATCACCGTGGGGGTGAAGGTGGGCAAGGCGGTGGTGCGCAACCGCACCCGCCGCCGCATCCGGGAGGCCTACCGCATCCATGAGGACCGCTTTCTGCCGGGGTACGACCTGGTGGTGGTGGCCCGTGTCCGGGCCGGCCACAGCCGGTACCGGGAGGTGGAGCGCAGTCTCCTCTCTCTGGCGGACAAGCTGGGTCTGCTCCGAAAGGAGGAGGCCTGAATTGAAGCGCCTTCTGCTCGCTCTCATTCGGTTTTACCGCAAGCATATCTCCCCTGCCCGTCCCCCCTGCTGCCGTTTTATCCCTACCTGCTCCCAGTATGCGCTGGAGGCGGTGGAGAAATACGGCGCGCTCAAGGGGGGATTTTTGGCCATTCGCCGTATCCTCAAATGTCAGCCCTTCCATAAGCAGGAATCCATCGAGTACGACCCCGTGCCGTAACGGCAAGACAATGTAACTTGGAGGCGCACAAATGGAAATTATCCTCACCCCCTTTGCGTGGCTGCTGAAGGCTTTTTACAGCTTCTGCGGCAGCTATGGCCTGGCTCTGGTGTTCTTTGCCCTGGTGGTCAAGGTGGTGCTCTTCCCCCTCTCCCTGAAGGGCAAGCGCAGCATGATCCAGATGAACATTCTCCAGGGCCAGATGCAGAAGCTGCAGAAGCAGTATGGCAAAGACCGGCAGCGCTATAATCTGGAGGTCCAGAAGCTGTATCAGAAGGAGAAGATCAACCCCATGGGCGGCTGCCTGTGGTCCTTCATCCCCCTGCTCATCCTGATGATCCTCTACCCCATCATCCGTGAGCCTATCCACTACATGATGGGCATCAACGACGCCAATTCCCTCAATGCCATTGCCCAGGCTGTGGGCTGGAGCACCCAGGCCGTGAACATGGGCTGGATTAAGGAAGCCGCCGATACCTTTACAAACAGCGGTTATAACCAGCTGTACCTGGCCTCCCTCATCAATGCGGACAATCTGGCCGCGGTCCAGCAGGCGGTAACTGCCGCCGGCGGTGTGGGCGCCAACGTGTTCTCCATCAACTTCAGCCTGTTTGGTCTGGTGGACCTGTCCCAGATCCCTCAGCTGCAGTTCTGGACCATTGCCGGCGGCTTTGGTCTGTTCCTGCTGCCTGTGATCTCCGCTGTGTCCGGCGTGGTCTTCTCCCTGATCTCCATGAAGACCAACGTGATCAACAAGCAGAGCGCTCAGGCCAACAATAGTACCGCCAAGACCATGCTCATCATCTCCCCCCTGATCTCCCTGTGGATCGGCTTCACCATGCCCGCCGCCCTGTGTCTCTACTGGGTGGCCAACAACGTGCTGAGTATGATCCAGGAGTTCCTGTGCAGCCGTATCCTGAAGAAGGACTACGAGGAGGCCGCCCGCAAGCAGGCCGAGCGCGAGCAGCAGGAGAAGGAAGAGGAGAAGGAGGAGCGCCGCCGCAAGGCCGAGGAGCGCGCCCGCCGCATTGAGGAAGAGAAGCTCAACAAGGGCAAGAAGAAAAAGGCCGAGAAGAAGCACGAGGACGAGGAGAAGATCCCCGGCATCGTGAAGGAGTACAGCCGGGTGGGTATCCGGCAGTACGCCCGCGGCCGTGCCTATGATCCCTACCGCTACAGCGAGGACGGCCCCACCTGCTATCCCGGCGAGGCCCCCATTTTCGGCAGAAAGCCGGACAAGGCCGCCCCTGTGCAGGAGACTGCCGCGGTGGAGGAGGCCCCCGCTCTGGAGGCCGCTCCCCAGGTTGAAACCTCTGCCGCTGACACCCCTGCCGCCGGTGACGGCGAGACCAAGGAATAACGGCGCCTGCCGTGGATTCATAAGGAGAGATACCCAAAATGCTGAAATGGATCGAGAGCACCGGCAAGAGCGAGGAGGCCGCCATCGAGGCCGCCCTGCAGAAGCTGGGCATGGATCGGGACGAGGTATCTGTGGAGGTCCTGGAGCGGGCCAAGTCCGGCTTCCTGGGGATCGGCAGCTGTCCCGCTAAAGTGAAAGTAACCTACGAGGCTCCCGACGAGCCCGAGACCCCCGCCCCTGTGGAGGAGGTCCCCGCCGCTCCTGTGGCCGAGCCTGTCAAGGAGGAGAAGCCCGCCCCCGTGGTGGAGGCTGAGGCTCCCGCCGCCGCCCCCGCCCAGGGGGAGAAGGCAGAGCAGATCGACGCCTTTCTCACCGGCCTGCTGTCCCACATGGGGGCTGCCGCCAAGCCGGTGATCAAAATGGACGAGAACGGCACCTATCAGGTGGAGCTGGTGGGCCAGGACCTGGGCGGTCTCATCGGCCGCCGGGGCGAGACCCTGGACGCCATCCAGCAGCTCACCGGCTACGCCGTCAACCACGGCCAGTCCAAGCGTGTCCGCATCCACGTGGACGCCGAGGGCTACCGGGCCAAGCGTGAGGAGTCCCTCATCCGTCTGGCCCACAAGGTGGCGGGCAAGGTGGTCAAGTACCGCCGGAACGTGACCCTGGAGCCCATGAACGCCTATGAGCGCCATGTGATCCATACCGCCCTGCAGGATACCCCCGATGTGACCACCTACTCCATCGGTACCGAGCCCAACCGCCGGACCGTGGTGGCCTACAGCCGGGGCGAGCACCGGTAAAAAAATTTGACGAAAAAGACCCTGCGGGTCTTTCCCGTCAGGGGGCTGCATGAGGAATGAGGTTCGATTTCTGACGAAATTGTCACCCCATTCCTCATGAGAAGAGTCCTTTCCGAGGCTCATGTCCCCGGAAAGGACGAATTTTGATTTGATTCCACCGCCTGCGGGCGGTGGAACTCTGCGAGGCTGAAAAAAGTCCCTGAGCCTATGGCTCAGGGACTTTTTTCGCTTGTAGGGGCGACCTTTATGGTCGCCCGCATTCTCAGACGGAGGGGTTCTCAATGGCCCGCACCGGCTTGCAGGGATTGCCCACCGCCACCACATTGGAGGGAATGTCATGGACCACCACGCTGCCCGCGCCGATCACCGACCCGCTGCCGATGGTGACACCGGGCAGCACCGTCACGTTGCCGCCAATCCATACGTTGTCCTCCACGGTGATGGGTTTGGCAAACTCCAGGCCGCTGTTGCGGGTGGGGGCGTCCAGGGGATGGCCTGCGGTGTAGAACCCGCAGTTGGGGGCAATGAACACATTCTCCCCAAAGACCACCGGGGCGCAGTCCAGCACTACTAGATTGTAGTTGGCGTAAAAATGCTCCCCTACCGTGATGTTGGAGCCGTAGTCGCACTTAAAGCCGTGGTTGATGGTGAGGTGCTCCCCGGTCTTGCCCAGCAGCTCCTTCAGCAGGGCCAGCCGTTCCTCCTCCGCCCCGGGAGCCAGTCCCTCCAGCTGGTGGCACAGCTGGGCCGCCCGGGTCCGCATGGCCTGCAATTCCGGCACTTCGGCGTTGTACAGCTCACCGGCGAGCATCTTTTCCAGTTCTGTCATAGCGCATACCTCCAAAAAACGGGCGGCCAAAAGGCCGCCCGTCCTGTTTTATTGGGGATTGGGATTCTGGGGCTTGTCCCCACGGGGACGGCGGTGATACCGGCGGCGGGGCCGCTTCTTCTCCCCGGCGGCATTTGCCTGTCCGCCCTCGGCGGCGGGCTTTTCAGGGGCGGGCTTCTCCTGGGCCTTGGGCCTGCTCTCAGGCCGGGGCTTGCCCTCTCCCTTGGGGGCCTTGGGCTGGGCGGCCTTCTGAGGAGGCTTGGCCTCCTCCTTCTTGGCCTGGGCCTGGGGCTGCTGCTCCCCGCCGCTCTTCCGGCGGCGGCTGCGGCTCCGGCGGGGCTCCTGGGCGGGGGCGCTCTCCTCCTCCACAACCGCGCTCAGCCCCGCCAGGGCGGCGCTGACGCTGCCGGTCAGGGTGCGGGGCTCCTCCACGGGGGTCACCTTCCGCAGCTTGGCCAGCTCCTGAGCGGGGGGCTCCACATAGTCCTCCGGCCGCTTGCCCTTGCCGTTGCGGATCACCCGCAGCTCACAGTTGTGGAAGCACTTGGGGGTCTCGGGGGCGCTGTCCAGCCGTACCTTTACCGTCTCCTTCAGCAGGTCCACCTGGCACACGTTGCCCGCCCCCTCGGGGGTCTCCACAAAGGACTCGTTCTTGGGCATCCGGTGGACCGCGTCCTCATAGGCCTCCTGCTCGTACTTCAGGCAGCACATGAGCCGCCCGCAGGTGCCCGAGATCTTGGTGGGGTTGAGGGACAGGTTCTGGGTCTTGGCCATCTTGATGGACACCGGCTGGAACTCGTCCAGGAAGGAGGCGCAGCACAGAGGCCGGCCGCAGATCCCCAGGCCGCCCAGCATCTTGGCCTCGTCCCGGACGCCGATCTGCCGCAGCTCGATGCGGGCGTGGAACACGCTGGCCAAGTCCTTCACCAGGGCCCGGAAGTCCACCCGGCCGTCGCTGGTAAAAAAGAAAAGGATCTTGTTGCCCTCGAAGTTGTACTCCACCTCCACCAGCTTCATGTCCAGCCCGTGGGCGGCGATCTTCTCCTGGCAGATGGTGAAGGCCTTCTTCTCCTTCTCGTGGTTCTTCTCCACCGTCTCCAGGTCCTTGTCGGTGGCGATGCGCACCATGGGGCGGAGGGGCTGCACCACCGCTTCATCCTCCACCATGGTGTTGCCCTGGGCGCACTCGCCGTACTCCAGGCCCCGGGAGGTCTCAATGATGACCCCCTGACCGGGCGCGACCTGCTGTCCCTGGGGATCGAAATAATATTGCTTGCCTCCGCTTTTAAAGCGGACGCCGATGATCTCGGTCATGGTTACCTCCAAATTGGAAATATTGGGGCCGGATTTACCGGCACAGCTGGGCTAATCCCGCCCCCAGCCAGCCGGCCATATGGCCGGGGCCCACATAGAAGCCGCAGGCGGTGCGCAGCTGTTCCGTCAGGGCGGCGGCCCCGGTAAGGGCCTTGGGGGGCAGGGCCTTGGCCCCCTTTTCTGCCAGCGTCCGGCGGCGGGGGTCGCTCTCATGGAGGGCCCCGGCGGCACACACCAGGCAGTCCCGCACCAGCAGCAAAAACTCATCCAGCAGAGCGTTGAGGGAATCCCGGTCCCACTTGTCCCGCTCCAGTCCGGCGCAGAACTCCAGCAGGGCCAGCTCGTCCTTGGCACAGAAGCGCTCCAGCAGGGCTGCCGCCCCCTCCAGAGCCTTGCCGTCGGCGGCCTTGCCCTCCAGCTGGTCCACCGCCCGGCCCAGAATGCCCTCGCATCGGGCGGCGGCGTTGGAGATCTCCGCCGGGGAGCGGTCGGGGTACCGGGCGGTCAGCCAGGTCTCCGCCTCCTGTACCGTCACCGGGGAGAGGGCCAATACCTCGCACCGGGAGCGCACTGTGGACAGCAGGGCGGCGGCGTTGTCGGTGAGCAGGAGGAAGGCGGCGTAGGCCGGTCCCTCCTCCAGCAGCTTGAGCAGCGCGTTCTGGCTGGGGTCCTTCATGTTCTGGGCCCCCTCCAGGATGTACACCTTCCGGGGGGCCTCGTTGGGCTTGATGTAGGCATCGCTGCGGATGGCCCGGATGCGGGCCACGTTGAGCTCGTCCCCCTCCCCGCCGGCGTGGATCACGTCGGGATGGATATGCCCCAGGGCCTTTTTACAGCCGGAGCAGGCCATGCAGGGGACCTCCCCTCCGCCGGTACACACCAGGGCAGCGGAGAGCAGGCCGGCCAGGGTGCGCTTGCCCGACCCCGCCGGCCCGCTGATGATGTAGGCGTGAGACAGCCCCCGCCGGGCAGTCTCCAGAGAGAGCTGCCGCTTCAGGGGGGCGTTGCCCGCCAATAAGGACAGGTCCATCTTATACCCGCTCGAACCGCTCGATATCCACCACAAAGATGGTGGCGCCGCCTACCACAACCTCCACGGGCATACTGGGATAGTAGCCGTAGCTCATCTCGGTGGTGGTGGGGATCATCTGCTTGCGGGAGTGGGAGTGCTCCTTGATGATGTCAATGACGTTCTGCACCTTCTCCTCATCCACGCCGATGAGGATGGTTACGTTGCCCGCCATGAGAAAGCCGCCGGTGGTGGCCAGCTTGGTGGACGAAAAGCCCTTTTTCGTCAGGGCCTGAGTGACAGTGTTGGCGTCGTCGTGATTAATGATAGCCAGAACCAGTTTCATGGGTATCCCTCCTGCTCAAAGATGCCGGAAGTCCGGCGCTGAGGCCGCTTTTCACAGGACGGCCACAGAAACATCTTCCAGTGTATTATAACCTATTTGTTTCAAATATGCGATACTTTTTTTGTCCACCCGCTCCCCCGGCGCAATGACGGGAACCCCTGGGGGATAGGGGGCCACCTGGGAGGCTGCCACCAGCCCTTCGGCCTCCTCCAGCGGGAGGCTCCGGCGGGAGGAAAAAAGGGCCTGCCGGGGGGTGAGCACACCCGCCGGCGGAGCCGGCGGAGCCGGATAGCCGGGGCATGGCCTCAGATCCACCTGCCTCAGCGCCCCTTCCAGCCTTGTAAAGTCCTCGGGGCCGTCAGCGCAGGTGAGAATAAACACCACATGGCCTCCGTCGGCCATCTCGGGCCACACGTTGCGCGCCTCCAGCGCCTCCTGGGCGGCGTACCCGTCGGGGGCGCACACCACCAGCCGGGTTGGGTCCAGAGGGGCGTCCCGTTCCGTGAGGGCGGGGAAGGTGTTCCGCAGCCGGGCCACCTCCTCCGCCGTTTTGCGGTAGGCATCCGTCCCTCCCTCCAGCATATGGGCCCGGCACAGGTCCAGTGCGGCCATCATGGCATAGGAGGGGCTGGAGGAGCCGTAGATGCTGGCCGCCCGCCGCAGGTCGGCGTGGGAGAAGGTACCGTTGGAGAACAGCAGGGCGGTCTGCCCCGGGGCGGGCAGGGTCTTGTGGGCGGACACCACCAGCAGATCGGCGGCGGACAGCCCGTAATCCCCCAAAAAGGGCAGATGGGCCCCGTGGGCCCCGTCTACCATCAGCACGCCCCCGTGGCGGTGCATGATCTTCGCCAGAGCGGGCAGGTCGGACAGTACGCCATAATAAGTAGGAGAGGTGATGCACAGGGCCTTGATCTCCGGGTTGGACTCCAGCAGCTCCTCCACCCGTTCCGGGGAAACCGGCCCGGTCACCCCCGCCTGGGCCAGCCAGGGCCGGTCCAGATACACCGGCTTTAAGTCCAGCAGGGCCAGGGCGTTGTAGGCCGAGCGGTGGCTCCCCCGGTCCAGCAGCACGGCGTCCCCCGGCCGGCAGGCCAGGGTGAGGGCGGCCAGCACTCCCTGGGTGGAGCCGCCGGTGAGGAAGAGGCAGCTGTCCATATGCAATGCCTCCGCCCACAGCGCCTCCGCCTCCCCAATGGCCCCGCCTCCGTCAAACAGGTTGCCGGTGGGGGGCAGCTCGGTGAAGTCGATGGCGGCCAGATTGTCCAGCCCCAACAGAGGCTTGCCCTTATGGCCGGGCATATGCATCCGCAGGGGGTCCCGGGCCGCAAAGGCGGTCAGGGCGTCATACAGCGGCGTATGTTCCACAGGGTTTCCCTCCTTTGTGGAGCATCATCACATGGCCCCCTCGATCCAGGCGGACCCGGCTACCGTGTCCCCCAGATAGAACACCGCCAGCTGGCCCGGTGTGGGGGCCCGGGCGGGGGCCTTCATCTCGATGCGCACCCCGTTTTCGTGGGGATAGAGGATACCCTCCGCCTGGGTGCGGGAGTGGCGCAGGCGGACGGTGACCTCCAGGGGCCCGTCCAGCCCCTCCACCCCGATCCAGTTGGGGGAAGAGCCAAACACGGTGGACTTGCCCAGGTCGGAACCGTCGGACAGCACCACCTCGTTAGTGTCGGGCCGCAGGGCGGTGACGAAGTACCGGTGGGGGCCGGACACCCCCAGCCCTCTCCCCTGACCCAGGGTGTAGTGGTGGACCCCCTTGTGGTGGCCCAGCACCTTGCCATCCTTATCCACAAAATTACCATCCGGTGTGGAAAACCCACGGCGGTCCAGCCAGGCGGCGTAGTCCCCGTCGGGGATGAAGCAGATCTCCATGGAATCCGGCTTGTCGGCCACGGGAATGCCGAAGCTGCGGGCCAGCTGCCGAACCTCTGCTTTTTCGTAATTTCCAAGGGGGAAAATCACTCTCTGTAATTGTTCTCTGGTCAATCGGGCCAGCATATAGGACTGGTCGTTGGCGGGTCTCCCCTTTTTCAGCACCCCGTTTTCCACATTGGCGTAGTGTCCGGTGGAAACATAGCGGGCCCCGATTTTGTCGGCCAGCCGGAACAGGGCGGGGAATTTCACCGTGGGGTTGCACAGGGCGCAGGGCAGGGGCGTGCGGCCGCTCTGATAGGCGGCGGCAAAGGGGGCGCACACCTGCTCCTCCAGATCGGCCCGGATGTCGGCCACCTCAAAGGGGATGGACAGACGCTGTGCCACGGCGGCGGCGTCAGCCGCCCCGGTTCCCCCCAGACCGATGTCCAGATAGAGGCCGGTAACGGCAAAGCCCCCCTCCTTTAGCAGACTGGCCGCCACGGCGGAGTCCACCCCGCCGGACAGGCCCAGAACGATTTTTTCCATATAAACTCCTTATTTCTCCAAGGCCACCATCAGCACGGCAATATCCGCCGGGCTGACGCCGGAAATGCGGGAGGCCTGGCCCAGGTTCAAAGGCCGGATCTGGTCCAGCTTCTGCCGGGCCTCCAGCCGCAGGCCCTCCATGGACAGGTAGTCCAGGTCGGCAGGCAGGGGCCTGTCCTCCATCTTCCGCTGCTCGGCCACCTGCCGCAGCTGCCGGTCGATGTACCCCTGATATTTTACCGAGATTTCCACCGCCTCAGTCACTTCTGTGGATAACTCCGGGCGGTTGGGGTCCACCGCGGCCAGACTGTGGTAAGTATTCTCCGGTCGGCGCAGCAGGTCCACCAGACGGCCCTCCGCCGTGCCGGTGTGGGTGAGACGTTTGATCTCACGGTCCACGGCGGCGTACTTCTCCTCCACCGCCGCCATCCGCCCATCGCTCACCAGCCCGATGGCGTGGCCGATGGGGTACAGCCGCCGGTCGGCGTTGTCCTGCCGGTGGAGCAGCCGGTACTCGGTGCGGGAGGTCATCATCCGGTAGGGCTCGTTGGTGCCCTTGGTCACCAGGTCGTCGATGAGCACCCCGATGTACCCCTGGTCCCGCCGCAGGATGAGGGGGTCCCGGCCCAAAATCTTCAGGGCGGCGTTCACACCCGCCACAAAGCCCTGGACGGCGGCCTCCTCATAGCCGGAGGAGCCGTTAAACTGGCCCGCGCCGTAGAGACCCTTCACCTTCTTGTGCTCTAGGGTGGGCAGCAGCTCGGTGGGGTCCACACAGTCGTACTCGATGGCGTAGGCGGGCCGGGTCATTTCGGCGTGCTCCAGGCCGGGGATGGTGTGGAGCATCTGGATCTGCACCTCCTCGGGCAGCGAGGAGGAGAAGCCCTGAAGGTACAGCTCCTCGGTGTTCAGCCCCATGGGCTCCAGAAAGAGCTGGTGCCGCTCCTTGTCGGGGAAGCGGACGATTTTGGTCTCAATGGAGGGGCAGTACCGGGGGCCCACCCCCTCGATGGTGCCGTCGTACAGGGGGGAGCGGTCCAGATTGGCCCGGATGATGTCGTGAGTTTTTTGATTGGTGTAGGTCAGCCAGCAGATGGCCCTGTTTTCCGGGGGTGTTTTGGTCTCAAAGGAGAAGGGCACCACCTGCTGGTCCCCCGGCTGGACCTCCAGCTGGGAGAAGTCCACGCTGCGGGCGTGGATGCGGGGAGGCGTGCCCGTCTTGAACCGGCGGAGGGTGACCCCCAGCCCTTTCAGACTGTCGGTCAGGGGCAGGGCGGCGGCCAGGCCGTCGGGGCCGGAATCACGGGTCACCTCGCCGATAATGGTGCGGCCTCCCAGGAAGGTACCCGAGGCCACCACCACCGCACGGACCTGATATTCTGCGCCGTATACCGTGCGCACGCCGGACACCTGGCCGTTTTCCGTCAGAATATCAGTGACCTCCGCCTGCTTGACCCATAGGTTGTCCTGGTTTTCCAGGGTGTGCTTCATGACCTCCTGGTACCGGCGGCGGTCGGCCTGGGCCCGGAGGGACCACACCGCCGGGCCTTTGCCCCGGTTGAGCAGCCGGTACTGGATGCAGGCCTGGTCGGCGGCTCTGGCCATCTCCCCGCCCAGGGCGTCCAGTTCCCGGACCAGATGGCCCTTGCCGGTGCCGCCGATGGCCGGGTTGCAGGGCATATTGCCCACCGCGTCCAGATTGACGGTAAAGCACAGGGTACGCAGGCCCAGCCGGGCGGCGGCCAGCGAAGCTTCAATGCCCGCGTGGCCCGCTCCAATCACAGCAATATCAAAGGTTCCAGCGTCGTAAGTCGTCATATTAGGTCCAAGTCCTTTTATTCCAAAATAAAATCGTGGGGACAGGCGTTACGCCCCGTATACGATGGTCACCGCCTGGTGGCAGTTTGTCACCTCCACCACCCGGTGATCTCCGCCGTACTCCCCGTCCAGGGTCCAGGCCAGATCCTGGTCGCTGATGATGCGCAATTTGTTGGCCCGGAAGCAGGTCACCAGCCCCTTGTCGTCGCTCTCCACATTGGTGAGGGCCTTCAAGATCCGCTGGGGCTGGAGCAGAGTCTTGGGCTGGCGCACCAGCATCACCTCAAACAGGCCGTCGTCCAGGGCGATGGGCCGGTGAGGATTGGCCTGGATACCAGCGATGGAGTGGCTGTTGGACACAAACCCCAGACAGTAGCTGCCCAGTTCTATCTTTCCGTCGTGCTCCACCGTCATGGAATAGGGCTTGATGGACCCCAGCCGGGAGAGCACCCCCATCAGGTAGGCCATATGGCCGAAAATGTGCTTGACCTGCTGGGGGGTGTTGTAGGACAGGTCGGTAAAGGCCCCGAAGGCGGCCACATAGAGGAAATCCTGATCGTTAAACTTACCCACATCCACTGGCCTTGGCTTTCCCGCCGCCGCCACCACCGCCAGCTCCTCCAGGGTGCGGGGCAGCTCCAGGTTCTTGGCGAAGTCGTTGGTGGAGCCCGCCGGGATGTAGCCCACCGTGGGCCGCGCCTCGGGAGGCAGTTCCATCAGACCGGTCACCACCTCATGAAGGGTGCCGTCGCCGCCGGAGCATACGATGCGGTCAAACTCCCCAGCCCGGTCCCGGGCCACCGCCGTGGCGTCCCCCGCCCCCCGGGTGGGATGGACGGTCACGTCCCACTCCGCCGTCAGCTCATCCAGAATGGGGGCCAGCCGTCCCCGCAGGGTGCCCTTGCCTGCGTACAGATTGTAGATAAATAACAGCTTTTTCATCTCGCTCGCTCCAAAAATGGGACGCCGGTGGGTCCCAGCATAACATTGTTCCATATTATATACCGCCCCGGTGGAAAAACACAACTCTTTTACGCATAAACTGCCTATATTCCCTTAAAAACAGAAAAATCCACAGCCCCACTTGCTTTTCTGCGCTAAAGTGTGTAAAATATGGATTTAATCTCAGCGCAAAGGAAGTGTACGCTATGGACCGCAAAGCCCTGTCCGCCGCCTTTCCGGTGACGGTGCCGGTGCTGATGGGCTATCTGGCCATCGGCATGGCCTTCGGCTTTATGCTCCAGGCCGTGGGCTATAACTTTATCTGGGCCTTTTTCATGTCCCTCACCATCTATGCCGGGTCGGGCCAGTACCTGGGGGTGACCCTGCTGGCCACCGCCGCCTCCCTGGGTACGGTGGCCCTCATGACCCTGCTCATCAATTTCCGCCACCTGGTGTACGGTCTGTCCATGCTGGAGAAGTTCCGGGGCATGGGCTGGCGGAAGTTCTATATGATCTTCTCCCTCACCGATGAGACCTACGCCCTGCTCTCCTCCGCCCAGGCCCCGGTGGGGGTGAACCCCAGGAACTTCTATTTTGCCATCGCCCTGCTGGACCACAGCTACTGGATCATCGGCTCGGTGATCGGCGCGGTGGCGGGGGCCCTCATCCCGGTGGATACCAAGGGCATCGACTTTGCCATGACCGCCCTCTTTGTGGTCATCGCCGTGGACCAGTGGAAGGCCTACCGCAGGCACCTGCCCGCCCTGCTTGGGTTTGGGGTTACCATCGTATTTCTCATTATTCTGGGCCAGATCTTCGGCCAGCAGCAGATGCTCATTGTCTCCCTGGGCGTCATCGTACTGCTGCTGCTTATCCTGCGGGATAAGCTGGAGGAAAAGGAGGAAGAAAAATGCTGACCACCGCCGGGGCCATTGCCGCCATCGCGGTCATGGCTGTTGTCACCTTTCTCACCCGGGCCCTCCCCTTCCTGCTCTTTGACCGGGGGAGCGCGCCCCCCAAGATCATCCTCTACCTGGGCCGGGTGCTGCCCCCTGCCGTCATTGCCATGCTCATCATCTACTGCCTGAAGGACATCTCCTTTGCCCAGGCCGGAAGCTGGCTCCCCCAGCTTATCTCGGTGGCGGTGGTGGTGGTGCTCCACCTGTGGAAGCACAACAATCTGCTGAGCATCTTCGGCGGCACCATCCTGTACATGGTTCTGGTCCAGGCCGTCTTTGTGTGAAGGCGGCCTTCCACAGGGCCGTTTTTCCACCGGCGGAAGGGCCGGGGTTAGCTTCGGCTCATTTTCCAACCTGCCAGATCATGATTGCCCCAACCCATTGGGGCACAAAGGTTTGAAAGAAAAACAGAAAGAAGGGGCGCCGCGCAGCGGCGCCCCTTCTATTTACCTAAGAAAAGAGTTTTGCACATTATCCACATGGTTTTCCACATAGGTTAATGAAGCAGTGCCTGGTACTCCTCCGCCTTGCCTACCCGGCCCACGGCGGACAGGGAGGCCTGGGACAGATCCATCAGCTCCTCCGCCAGCGCGCGCACATCCTCCCGGGTGACGGCGTCGTAGGCGGCGATGATCTCCTCCTCGTCCAGTACCCGGCCCACCAGCATCTCGCCCCGGCCCAGGCTGCTCATATGGGCCTGGGTGGATTCCAGCCCCATCAGCACATTGGCCTTGGACTGCTCTCTGGCCCGGTCCAGCTCCTCCTGGGTGACGCCGTGTTCGTTGAAATCCCGGATGACGGCCAGAATGGTATCCAGAGCCTGGCGCTCGGTCTCCTTGCCCAGGGCGGTGTAGATGCCGAAGTAGCCCGCGTCGTCGTGGCAGGTGCCGTAGGAATAGACGGAGTAGCACAGCCCCTTCTGCTCCCGCACCTGCTGGAACAGCCGGGAGGACATCCCGCCCCCCAGAATGGAGGACAGCAGCTGGAGGGTGAACCGCCGGGGGTCGGAGAAGGACAGTCCCGGGAAGGCCAGGGTCAGGTGGTTCTGCTCGATGGCCTTCTTCTTGACCACAATGCCGCTGCGGTAGGCGGCGGGCTTGCTGATGATGGGTTTGCGGGGTTCCAGCACCGAGAACCGGGCGGCCAGATCGTCCACGCCGGCCTGGGTGAACCGGCCCGACAGGGCCACCACAATGGACTCCGGGCCGTAGTGGCTGTCCTTGTACTGCCGAAGCCAGGCCCCGTCCATCTGTTCCAGGGTGGCTTTTTTGCCCAAAATGGGCCGGGCCAGAGGGGAACCCTGAAAGACCACCCCGGCCAGCCGTTCGGCGCACAGGTCCTCGGGGTTGTCCTCGTACATTCCGATTTCCTCCAAAATGACCCCACGCTCGGTCTCCACATCGCCGTCGTCAAATTTGGAGTGGAAGAACATATCGCACAGGATGTCGGTGGCCATAGGCAGATGGGTGTCCAGCACCCGGGCGTGGAAGCAGGTGCACTCCTTGGTGGTGAAGGCGTTGACCTGCCCGCCGATGGCGTCCATCTCCTCCGCCAGCTGGGCGGCGGTGCGGGTGGCCGTGCCCTTGAAGAGCATATGCTCGATGAAGTGGGCGGCGCCTCCCTCCCCCGGCTTTTCGTGGCGGGAGCCGGTGCCCACCCAGATGCCCAGGCAGGCCGAGCGCACACCGGGCACCTGCTCGGTGAGAATACGCACCCCGTTGGGGAGCGTCCGTTTTTCATACTTCAAACAAAAGGACCTCACATTCATTTGTGTGGGGATCAACCCCGGAGGGCGATCAGGAGCAGTACCACCCCGGTGATCGCCAGGACAAGGGCCAGGTATCCGATGACTTTCATTTTCATGCCGTGCCGCTCCTCTCCTCAGATTGCCCTACACGACATTATATCATACCTGAAATGGCTTGTCAGCCGAAAAACAAAGGGCCCAGGGGGCAAAATAGAAAATTCTGTGAAAATCGCCTCCTTTACGATGGGGCTGGAAACGAGTATACTGAGTTTAGTAATCACAGCCCCAGAGGCGGAAAGGAAGTTGGATTATGAATCAGGAAGCGCTGAAGGTACTGGAAGAGCGGCGCAGCTGCCGGGCCTACAAGCCGGAGCAGATCACCGAGGAGGAGCTGCAGGCGGTGCTCAAGGCGGGCACCTACGCCCCCACCGGCATGGGCAGACAGTCCCCCATCATTGTTGCTGTGCAGGACAAGGAGATCATCGCCGCTTTGAGCAAGCAGAACGCCGCCATTATGGGCAAGCCGGATATGGACCCCTTCTACGGCGCCCCCACCGTGCTCATCGTGCTGGCCAACAAGCAGTTCCCCACCTGGTTCTATGACGGCTGCTGCGTCATGGACAACCTGCTCAACGCCGCCGAGGCCGTGGGGCTGGGCTCCTGCTGGATCCACCGGGCCAAGGAGGAGTTTGAGTCCGCCGAGGGCAAAGCTCTGCTGGCCAAGTGGGGCATCGAGGGGGATTACGAGGGCATCGGCCACTGCATCCTGGGCTACCGGGCCGACGAGAAGCCCGCCGCCCCCGCCCGCAAGGACAACTACGTCTATTATGTGCGGTAAAAGCCGAAAATAAGCAAAAAGCGCGCCGAAAGGCGCGCTTTTTGTGTTAATGAGGGCTAATTCGGCTTTACGTCAGTCCAGCTTCAGATCTCCCTCTTTGATCCAGCCGATCCTGCGGAAGAACAGGCCGAACAGCCAGGTGAGGACGGCGGGGAGCACAAAGCAGATCAGGATCATTCCCGTCCAGTCGAAGGCGGTAATGGCGGCCTTGGCCCCGGTGGCCACGTCGTTGACCCAGCCGGTGTATACCCCGATGGGGCCCACCATGCCGCAGGTGCCCATGCCGGAGGCCACGCCGGAGGCCGGGTCGTTCATCTGGAATCCAAAGACACAGGTGGCCAGAGGCCCGGTGATGGCGGAGGTGAGAATGGCGGGCAGCCAGATTTTCGGATTTTTCACGATGTTGCCCATTTGGAGCATGGAGGTGCCCAGGCCCTGACTCACCAGGCCGCCCCAGCGGTTCTCCCGGAAGGAGAGCACGGCGAAGCCCACCATGTTGGCGCAGCAGCCCGCCACCGCGGCGCCGCCTGCCAGGCCGGTGAGGCCGATGGCGGCGCAGATGGCCGCCGACGAGATGGGCAGGGTGAGGGCGATGCCGATGACCACCGATACCAGAATGCCCATCCAGAAGGGCTGGAGGACGGTGGCCCACTTGACGAAGTCACCCAGGGCGGAGGCCGCCGTACCGATGGCGGGGGCCCACAGGGCGGACAGTCCCACGCCGGAGAGAATGGTCACCAGAGGGGTAACCAGCAGATCAATCTTGGTCTCTTTGCTTACCACCTTGCCCAGCTCGGCGGCGATGATGGCGATAAAGAGCACCGCCAGAGGTCCGCCGGCTCCCTTACCGCCGTCCAGGGTGGTGGAGCCCAGGGCGTTGGCGGCATAGCCCACCGTGGCCAGGGAGAAGAGCACCAGGGGGGGCGACTGGAGGGCGTAGCCAATGGCCACCGCCATGGCCGCGCCGCTCATGGCCGAGCAGTAACCGCCCACCTCCACCAGGAAGGCCAGCCCCAGCTGTTTGCCCAGGGTGTCCAGGATGGTGCCGATGAGCAGGGAGCAGAACAGACCCTGAGCCATGGCTCCCAGGGCGTCCACGCCGTACCGCTTGGCGGAAATTACAATGTTTTTCTTTTTGAGAAATGCCGAAATCTGTCCCATAACCAGTTCCTCTGTCAAAAAGTCATTACAGGTGTCATGACACCTTAATGCACTATTATAATGCGTATTGAACAAAGCCTTGGCTTTGTTCAGGTGCAAGGTTTTTGGACAAAATATTTCAAAAACCTTGCACCTTCCGCTGATGCGTTGAGACGCACCAGCGGAAATACGCATTGTAACAATGGCTGAATTCCATAAAAGCGGCTTTCTTAAGCCGTTTTTATGGAATTGCGCGGCTATCGCCGCGCGAATAAACCGATTTACGGTTTATTCAATAGACATTATTATAACGAGGGAAGAAATTTTGTCAAGGAAAAGATGCCCCCTTTGGGGGAATGTGGTACAATGAAGAAAACACGCCAGAGAAAAAGGGAGAACGCATATGACATTATCTGATCGTCTCGGTTCCCGGGCGGACATCACCGCCGGGGTGATTACTACCTTCCGCACCCTGTCCCGCCACCCTCACCCCTCTCACCACGAGGAGGCAGTGGGTCAGGACTACATGGAGTTTCTCCGGGGCCTGGGCCTCTCCCCCGTCCGGGATGAGGCGGGCAACGTGATGGCGGACTGCCCCGCCACCCCCGGCCGGGAGGACGAGCCTCTGCTCATCCTCCAGGGCCACATGGACATGGTGTGCGCCGTCTCCCCCGGCAGCGGCTTTGATCCCCTGACCGACCCGGTGACCATTCTGGAGCAGGACGGCTATCTGTGTACCGACCGCCGCTCCTCCCTGGGGGCGGACAACAACCTGGGCAATGCCGCCGCCTTGTGGGTGGTGAGCCGGGGGATAAGTCACGGCCCCCTGCGCTTCCTCTTCACCGTAGGCGAGGAGATGGGCCTGGAGGGGGCCAAGGTGGTGGACCCGGCCTGGCTGGCGGGTGCGGCCTGGCTGCTCAACACCGACGGCTTCCATCTGGGCAGAGCCATTGTGGGCTCCGCCGGAGGCCGGCGGGAGTGCTGGACCCGGGCTCTGGATACCTGCCCCGCTCCAGGGGGTGAGGCTTGGCGCATTTCTCTCACCGGCGGCACCGGCGGCCACTCCGGCGATGACATCCACCTGGGCCGCATCAACCCTATCAAGGTGCTGGCCGCTTATCTGAAGGACCGGCCCGCCCTGGCGGTGGCCGATTTCACCGGCGGCTCCGCTTTCAACGCCATCCCCGCCGGGGCAGAGGTTGTGGTGGTGGGTCAGAAGCCGGACCTGGGAGCGCTGGAGGAGGCCCTTCTCCCCTTCCGGGCCACTGATCCCAACCTGAAACTGGACCTGTCCCCCGCCTCCCGGCCCGAGACGGTGTGGACGGCAGATTTCCGCCGGGAAGTGCTGGACCTGCTCACTACCCTGCGCCACGGTGTGTTTGCCATGGACCCCCAGTTTCCCGGTGTGGTGGGGGCCTCGGTCAATCTGGGCGTGGCCCGGCGGGAGGAAAATACCTTCGCCGTCCGCCTCTTCCTCCGGGCTGCCCGGCAGGAGGACGAGGGCGCCATGGCGGCGGACAACCGCCGGTTGGCGGAACAGGCCGGCTTCTCCCTCACTGTCACCGGCTATCCCGGCTGGCCGGGAGATAAAAACAACCCCCTGGCCCAGGTGCTGGACCGGGTGTACCGGGGCCAGACCGGGCGGGGGCTGGAAATCAATATGGTCCATGTGGGGTTGGAGCCCTCGGTGTTCCGGGCGAAAGCGCCGGGACTGGTGATGGCCTCCACGGGGCCGGATATTCTGGACGCCCACTCGGTGGACGAGCGGGCGCCGCTGGCGGGGCTGGCGGATTACGCCCTGCTGCTGGCGGGGCTGCTGGAGGAGCCCCTCAGCTGAGCAGCTCCTTGTACAGGGCGGGGGCATCGGCCTTGCCCACGTGCTCGGCCACCGACAGCACCTCCACTTTCACGGTGCGCTCGCCGAAGCGCAGCTCCAGCACGTCGCCTACCTTCACGTCGTAGCTGGCCTTTACCGGCCGGCCGTTGGCGGTGACCCGCTGGTTGTCGCAGGCCTCGTTGGCCACCGTCCGGCGCTTGATGAGCCGGGAGACCTTGAGCCATTTATCCAGGCGCATATTGAGTCCTCCTTGTTATAAAAAAACGTAATATTACAAAAGTGCCAGTCCTTCCGGACTGGCACTTTTTATCAGGTCAGATTACTGAGCCACGACGTCCTTCAGGGCCTTGCCGGGCTTAAACACGGGCACCTTGGAGGCGGGGATCTTGATGCTCTCCTTGGTCTTGGGGTTGCGGCCGGTGCGCTCGGCACGGCACTTCACCTCAAAGGCGCCAAAGCCCACCAGCTGGACCTTATCACCCTCGGCCAGGCACTGGGAGATAACCTCGATGGCGGCGTTGAGCACGGCCTCGGTATCCTTCTTGGACAGGCCGGCCTTCTCGGCGGCCGCATTGATCAGTTCAGCCTTGTTCATTTGGTGCGTTCCTCCTGTTTGCTCTGTTATACTTGATATTTACTTAAGGCGGTGCGCCTTTAAGTTTCTTTGGCGTGTTCCCATAGCTTGTCCAGTTCTTCCAGAGTCATGCCCTCCATGGACTGATTCTGGGCGGCGGCCTGTTCCTCCACCTTGGCAAACCGGCCGATGAACTTATCTGTGGCCTTGCCCAGCGCCACCTCCGGGTCTACCTTCAAAAAGCGGGAGACGTTGACGGCGGAGAAGAGCAGGTCGCCCAGCTCCTCCTCCACGTTGGTGCCCTCAGCCACGGCGGTTTTCAGCTCCTCCAGCTCCTCGGACAGCTTGTCCAGAGCGCCGGAGATATCCGGCCAGTCGAAGCCCGCCTTTTTGGCCTTCTTCTGCACCTTCTCCGCCCGCCACAGGGCGGGCAGAGAACGGGCCACGGCGGAGAGGGCGTCGGTATTGGTGGCCTGGCCCTTTTCCTTGCGCTTGAGCTCCTCCCAGTTGGTGAGCACCTCGCCGGTGCCCGACACGCTCACATCCCCAAACACATGGGGGTGGCGGTAGATGAGCTTTTTGCACACGCCGTCGGCCACATCGTCCAGATTGAACCGGCCGGCCTCCTGTTCCATGCGGGCGTGGAAGAGCACCTGGAGCAGCACGTCCCCCAGTTCCTCCTTCAGGTGGTCGGGGTTCTGCTCGTCGATGGCCTCCACGGCCTCATAGGCCTCCTCCAGGAAGTTGCGGCGGATAGACTCATGAGTCTGTTCCGCGTCCCAGGGGCAGCCGCCGGGGGCGCGGAGGATGCGGACAATCTCCTCCAGGTCCCGAACGTCATAGAAATCCTTATACTGAAAATCTACCATATTTCAAGGCCTCCTGCAACCTCTTTTTCCAAAAAAGTCAGCGAATCCGCAAGAGTTTCGCGATCTTGTCCCCCTTGGGCATCATTTCCAGGTCCTCCTTGGACAGCACCTTCAGCACCACGATGAGGATGACGTACACCACCGCGCCGGCCAGGATGCCGCCGCCGGTGGCGATGGCGTTCTTGATAAAGGAGCCGGAGAAGTACCGGGCCAGCAGGCCCTGGCAGCCCCAGGCAGCTGCAGCCATAACGACCGAGGCGATGAGGGGCTTGACAAAGACGGGAATGAGCCGGGGGGGATTGGGCACCATGCGCTTGATGACGATGAGGTTGAGCACCGACACGATCACGAAGCAGGTCAGAGTGCCGATGGGGGCGCCGAAGATCATGAACTTGGGATTGCCCACCAGGGTGTAGCTGACGATGACCTTGGCCACGCCGCCGATCACCATGGTGATGATGGGCAGGTTGACAATGCCGTTGGCCTGGAGGATGGCGGAAGCCACCACCTGGATGCACACGAAGAGGGCGGCAATGCCCAGGATGGACAGCAGGGGTCCGGCAATGGTCTCGTCCACGTTGCCCACGGTGAGCAGCTGGATGATGGGGGTGCCCAGGGCGAACAGGCCGAAGCCGCAGGGCAGGGCGATGAGGGCGGAGATGCGCATGGCGGACTCGGTGGTACGCTGGGCACCCAGCCGGTCCCGCCGGGCGATGCAGGCGGACACGCCGGGCACGATGCAGGCGGTCAGCGGTACCATCAGGTTGAAGGGCAGGTTGTAGATGCTCATGGTCTTGCTGTACACGCCGTACAGCTCCCGGGCGGAGTCCAGAACGGGGTTGAGCTGGGTGCCCGGATTGACCAGCACCTCCGTCTGGAAGGCGGCCAGGTTGTCCTGGAAGATCGCCACCGCCTTGGGGAAGATGTCCAGCACACTGTTGGAGATGCCGGTGAGGCCGTCCTGAATGGCGGTAAATACGGTCTGCAGCTGGCTCTGCACCAGGCCGGTGTCGATGAGGTTGACGATGGTCAGGGTGCAGGAGCTGAGGGTGATGGGGATGGCCAGCTTGAGCAGCCGGGACAGGATCTGTTTGGAGGTGTCGGGGGTGTCGTTGGAGGTAATCCGTTCCCGCCTGTTGGTGCGGATGTGGTTGACCGCCAGAAAGACAACCGACAGAATGGAGCCGATGGACACGCCCAGCAGGGCGCCGGAGGCGGACAGACGGCTCTTCAGGTCCTCGTCGGGGATGGCGGAGTTGAGGATGAGGAAGGCCAGCGCCAGGCCCAGGAACATCTTGGACACGGCCTCAATGACCTGGGAGATGCCGGTGGGCACCATGTTCATGTGGCCCTGGGCGTAGCCCCGGAAGGCGGAGCAGATGCAGGTACACAGCACCGACGGGGACAGGGCCAGCACGGCAAAGACGGCCTTCTCATTCTGCAGCACATACTTGGCCACAATGGGAGAGAACACCGACATACACACGAAGCTGAACAGGCCCATGAACAGGAAGGCGAAGAAGGCCACCTGGAACACCTTGGCCTTCTGGTTCTGGCGGCCCAGGGTGTTGCACTCGCTTACCGTCTTGGACAGGGCCACAGGCAGGCCGGCGGTGGAGATGGTGAGGAAGAAGGTATAGATGTTGTAGGCAGCGTTAAAGTCGCCGTAGGCCTCGTCAGGCAGCAGGGCGGTCAGCGGGATCTTGTAGATGGCGCCGATGACCTTGACGATGATGGTGGTCATGGCCAAAAAGGCCGCCGCGCCGTAGAAGGTATTTTTTTTCTGCTGGTTTGACAACGGTAGTCCCCCTTAGTTGTTCTGGAACAGCAGGGGCAGGGCGTAGTCCGCCACTTCCCGTCGTACCCGCTCCAGGTCGATGGTCAAAAAGTCCCCATCCTTGTATATGACCTTGCCCCGGGCCATATTCATGCACACATCGGAGCCGTGGGCGGCATAGGCCAGATTGGAGATGACGCTGTGGCAGGGGGTCAGGTTCAGGTGGGAGAAGTCCACCAGGATCAGGTCGGCCTCATACCCGGCCTGGATGACGCCGGTCTGGCGGCCCAGAGCCACGCCGCCGTCCCGGGTGGCCATCTTCAGAGCGTCCAGAGGCAGCAGGGCCAGGGGATCGCAGCCCGCCCCGTTGTGGAGGATGGCGGCAAACTTCAGGTCGCTGAAAAAGTCGGTGCAGTTGTTGGAGGACACGCCGTCGGTGCCCAGACACACGTTGACCCCCGCCTTCTTCATGGCGGGCACCGGGGCGATGCCGCTGCCCAGCTTCAGGTTGGAGATGGGGTTGTGGATGGCGGAGATCCCCTTCTCGGCCATGATGGCCCAGTCCTCCGGGGTGGTCCACACGCAGTGGGCGGCGATGGCCCGGCCGTCCCACACGCCGTAGTCATTGAGGATCTGGATGGGGGTCTTGCCGTGGCGGGACAGGCAGGCCTCGTGCTCGGCGCGGGTCTCGGAGATGTGGACGTGCATCCCCAGCTTATGCTCCCGGGCATAGTCGGCCATCCACTGCCACAGCTCCTTATGGGAGGTGTACTCCCCGTGGATGGAGGCGTCGATGCGGATCTGGCCGTCGTTGTAGTTGTGCCATTTTTCGGTCAGCTCCCGCTGGACCACGCAGTCGTTGTGGGTGGCGGGGTCAAGGCTGTCGGAGAACTGGACGCCGCCGCAGCTCAGGTTGGCGCTGATGCCGGCGGAGGCAACCTCCTGGGCGATGATGTCGGTGTGCATATACATATCGGCAATGGTGGTGACGCCGGAGGCGATCATCTCCGCCAGACCCAGGGCGGTGCAGGACCGGACGGCCCGGTCGTCCCAGCGGGCCTCCACCGGGAAGATGTAGTTGTTCAGCCAGTCCTGAAGGTTGTTGCCGTCGCCGTAGCCCCGCATGGCGGTCATGGGCACATGGGTGTGGGCGTTGACAAAGCCGGGCATGAGCACGTTGCCCTTGCCGTCGATCTCCTGGTCAAAGGTCCCCTGAGGGCGGACGGTGCCCACGGAGACGATCCTGGTGCCCTCCACCGCCACATAGGCGCCGGGCATTACGGTGCCCGCCTCGTCCATCAGCACGGCGGTGCAGTTGTGAATGAGAATGGACATAAACTGTTGATCTCCTTTATTTGTGATACAGAAGAAAGCCCCGTCTTACCCGATCTGCTTCAGGCAGGCCAGTACCAGCCGGGAGAACTTGTCCTTGCAGGCCTCGGCAGCCTCCAGCACCTCCTCCTCGGAGAGGGGCTGATCCAGGATGCCGGCGGCCATGTTGGACAGGAGGGTGAAGCCCAGCACCTGCATCCCGCAGTGGCCGGCCACGATGACTTCGGGGGCGGTGGACATACCCACCGCGTCGGCCCCGGCGATGCGGGCGAAGCGCACCTCGGCGGGGGTCTCGTACTGGGGGCCGGGGAAGTACATATACACGCCTTCCTTCAGCGCAATGCCCAGCTCCCCGGCGGCCTTCCGGGCCACATCCTGGAGGGCGGGGGTGTACAGGTGGGAGGCGTCGGGGAAGCGGACGCCGAACTCGGGCAGGTTCTCGCCCCGCAGGGGGGACTCCATGAAGATCTTGATCTGGTCGGTGATGAGCATCAGGTCGCCCGCCTTCCAGCTGGTGTTGACGCAGCCGGCGGCGTTGGTGACAATGAGGGTGTCGCAGCCCAGCAGCTTGAGCACCCGGACGGCGTAGGCCACCTCCTCATAGGAGTAGCCCTCATAGTGGTGCATCCGGCCCTGCATGACGGCCACGCTCTGGCCCTCCAGGGTGCCGAACACCAGACGGCCCTTGTGGCCGGGGGCGGTGGAGGCCTTGAAGTGGGGGATCTCCCCGTAGGGCACGGCGATGGCGTTCTCTACAATATCCCCCATGTAGCCCAGGCCGGAGCCCAGGATCATGGCCACCTTGGGGGCAAAGGTGCCGATCTTGCTGCGGATGTAGTCGGCGCTCTCCTGATACTGCGCAAAGGTATAGTGCATAACAGATCCTCCTTAACAGCGGATGAAAGTAAAAGTTTTCGGTCCTATGAAAGGTTAATCTATGCAATTATACACCTTGTAATAGGAAAAAGCAATGAGGATTGCAGGACGGAGTGGGGAACAAAAGTTCCAGAACTCCCCTCTTGACTGGTACGTTTGTTCGATATATAATGGGGCCAAAGGGGGGAGTACGGTGGATCTGATGGACAAGCTGACCATTCTGGCGGACGCGGCCAAGTATGACGCTGCCTGCACCTCCAGCGGGGTGGACCGGCGGGGGGGCAAGGGCATGGGGAGCACCATGGCCGCCGGATGCTGCCACTCCTTCTCTGCCGACGGCCGGTGTATCTCCCTTTTGAAGGTACTGTACACCAACCGCTGCATCTACGACTGCGCCTACTGCGTCAACCGCCGGTCCAACGACCTGCCACGGGCGGCCTTCACCCCAAGGGAACTGGCGGAGCTGACCACCGGATTCTACCGGCGCAACTATATTGAGGGGCTGTTTCTCTCCTCCGCGGTGTGGGTCAGCCCCGACCGCACCACCGAGGAGATGATCTCCGCCCTCACCCTCCTGCGGCAGGAGTACGGCTTTCATGGCTATATCCATGCCAAGGCCATCCCCGGGGCCGACCCGCTCCTCACCCGGCGGCTGGGTCAGCTGGCCGACCGGCTTTCGGTGAATATTGAGCTGCCCAGCGAGGACAGCCTCCATAAATTGTGCCCCGACAAGGAGAAAAAGGCCATTCTGGCCCCCATGGCCCAGATCCGGGACGGCATCACTCAGGCCAAGGGGGAGCTGGTGAAGTATAAGCACGCTCCCCGGTTTGCCCCGGCGGGCCAGTCCACCCAGATGATCATTGGGGCCACGCCCGAGAGTGACAAGCACATTTTGACCCTGACTCAGGCTTTATATGACCAGTACAAGCTGAAACGGGTGTTTTTCTCCGCCTATATGCCGGTGTCCGACAGTTCCCTCCTCCCCGCCCGGCAGGACTTCAAGCCGCCCCTGCTGCGGGAGCACCGGCTGTACCAGGCCGACTGGCTGCTGCGGTTCTACCACTTCCGGGCGGAGGAACTGCTGGACGAGGCCCACCCCAACTTCGACACCCGGGTGGACCCCAAGTGCGCCTGGGCCCTGGGGCATATGGAGCAGTTCCCGGTGGAGGTGAACCGGGCCGACTATGAGACCCTGCTGCGGGTGCCCGGCATCGGGGTGGTGTCCGCCAAGCGGATCTTGACCGCCCGGAGGGTGGGGCCTCTCACCTTCTCGGGCTTAAAGACCCTGGGGGTGGTGCTGAAACGGGCCCAGTATTTCATCACCTGCTCGGGAAAAATGCTGGAGGGGCTGCGGGTGAACCCCGACGGGGTGCTCCGCCACCTGGTGGCTCTGGAAAGGCCCGCCCTGGCGGGTAATGAGCCGGAGCAGTTGTCGTTGTTTTGAAGGTTACGCCCTCTGGAAAGGAGGTTCCCATGGATTGGCCCAGATTTGCCTACGAATACGACGGCAGCTTTGCCGGATTCCTCACCTGCGTCTTTGCGGCCTACGCCAATAAGGAGGAGCCCGCCTGTTTCCTCACCTACGGGGACGGCCGGGTGACCTTGTGGCCCCAGCGGGCGGTGGACACCGACGACCAGAAGGCCCGGCGGGTGTACCGCTCTCTGGACCGGAGCATGGGCCAGCAGGGCCGCCGCCTGGTGACTTACGGCTTTCTTACCTGCCTGGAGGAGCGGGAACTGGCTCTGTGGGATTTCCTCCGGCTGGGCTATGAGCGGGGGCCGTCGGTGGTGCGGGATCTCACCGACCCCCGGGTGGCTGTCCTGGGCAAGGCGGTCCAGCACCTGACCCACGAGGCCCACCTGCTCAAGGGCTTTACCCGCTTTTCCGACCAGGACGGGGCCCTGGTGGGAGAGATCGATCCAAAAAACCGGGTGCTTCCCCTGCTGCGGCCCCACTTTGCCGCCCGCTACCCCGGGGAGACCCTGGTGCTCTACGACCGCACCCACCGGGAGGCCCTGTTCTGCCAGAAGGGGAAGTGGGCCATTGTGCCTCTGGACCGGTTTGATCTGGCCCCGCCCAGGGCGGGCGAACTGGATTACCGGGCCCTGTGGCGGCGGTTTTACGACACCATCGCCATTGAGGGCCGCTATAACCCCAAATGCCGCATGACCCAGATGCCCAAGCGGTACTGGGGTACCATGACAGAGTTTCAGCGGGAGGAGCCCCCTGCCCCTGGCGCCATGGCACAAAATTGACGGACGCGCTGCAAAATTGCGGCGCGTCCTCCCTTTTCCCGAGAAATCAGGCAGGAATGGATTCTTCCGGAGACGAATTTTCTTGACAGAAGGGGCGGACAGCCTTAAAATAGATTCGGTGCATTTTTTGAAGAGCAAGGGGTACGCTCTTCAAATTTTTGTGCGGGTCGGACAAATCCGTGCCCGCCGCCCACATGGGAATTGAACAAAACGATTGAAACAAAAATCAAAACAGATGGAGGTGTAAACCCGGCTCATGTTGCCTGTCATATTAGCAGCCGTCATCGCGTTCGTGGTCGCGGCTGTGGTGTTTTTTGTGCTCGGCATCCAGTACCGCCGCCGCGTGGCAGAGAAGGAGATCTCCAGCGCGGAGGAGGAGGCCAAGCGCATCATCAACGAGTCCATCAAGAGCGCCGAGAGCAAGAAGCGCGAGGCCCTGGTGGAGGCCAAGGAGGAGATCCTCCAAGCCCGCAACGAGTACGAACGGGAAGTAAAAGAGCGCCGGGCCGACCTGCAGAAGCAGGAGCGGCGCTTGCAGCAGAAAGAAGAGAACCTGGACCGCAAGACCGAGAACATGGAGAAGAAGGAGGACACCCTGCAGCGCAAGCTGGCCGAGCTGGAAGAGGCCCGGGAAGAGGTGGCCACCGTCAAAAAGACCCAGATGGAGGTGCTGGAGCGCATCTCCGGCTTTACCGCCGAGGAGGCCAAGGACTACCTGATCAACCAGCTGGCCGAGGAAGTGACTCACGAGTCGGCCATGAAGGTGCGGGAGATCGAGGCCCAGTTCAAGGAAGAGGCCGACCAGCGGGCCAAGGAGATCCTGTCCCTGGCCATCCAGCGCTGCGCCGCGGACCATGTGGCGGAAGCCACCGTCTCTGTGGTACCCCTGCCCAACGATGAGATGAAGGGCCGCATCATCGGCCGCGAGGGCCGCAACATCCGCACCCTGGAGACCCTGACCGGCGTGGACCTGAACATTGACGACACCCCCGAGGTGATCACCGTCTCCTGCTTCGATCCCGTCCGCCGGGAGATCGCCCGGCTGGCTCTGGAGAAGCTGATCCAGGACGGCCGCATCCACCCCACCCGCATCGAGGAGATGGTGGAGAAGGCCAAGCGGGAGGTGGACGCCACCATCAAGGCCGAGGGCGAGCGCGCCGTGTTCGAGACCAACGTCCACGGCCTGCACCCCGAGCTCATCAAGCTGCTGGGCCGGATGCGCTACCGCACCAGCTACGGCCAGAACGTGCTCAACCACTCCATCGAGGTGTCCCACCTGGCGGGCCTGCTGGCCGCCGAGATCGGCGCCGACATCACCGAGGCCAAGCGGGCCGGCCTGCTTCATGACCTGGGCAAGGCCATCGACCACGAGGTGGAGGGCTCCCACGTCCAGATCGGCGTGGAGCTGGCCCGGAAGTACCGGGAGAGCGAGAACGTGATCCACGCCATTGAGGCCCACCACAACGATGTGGAGCCCCAGACGGTGGTGGCCTGCCTGGTTCAGGCGGCCGACGCCATCTCCGCTGCCCGGCCCGGCGCCCGGCGTGAGAACCTGGAGAACTACATCAAGCGTCTGGAGAAGCTGGAGGAGGTCACCTCTTCCTTCCCCGGTGTGGAGAAGTCCTACGCCATCCAGGCGGGACGGGAGGTCCGCATCATGGTGGCGCCCGACAAGGTCAGCGAGGACCAGATGGTGCTGCTGGCCCGGGACATCGCCAAGAAGATCGAGGAAGAGCTGGAATACCCCGGCCAGATCAAGGTGAACATGATCCGGGAGACCAAAGTGGTGGATTACGCCAAGTAATCAGAGGGATGAAACCGGCGGGCTGCGTCAGTGGCCCGCCGGTTTAGACTGTCGAAAAAGACCCCTGGCCAAAGGTTTCGGAGGGAAGGATAGTGTGAAAGGGAACCGTCAGGGTTCCCTTTCGCGTGCAATCAAACAACTTTTGAGGACTTATGGAAGGCCTCAAAAGTTTAGCAGACAGTCAAAAAAGTGGCCGCAGCCACTTTTTTGACTGTCTGAACCGGCGGGCTGCATCAGCAGCCCGCCGGTTTTTGTTTAGATGCCTTTGTATTTTCGCCGGGTGGCAATGCCCCCCCGGATGTGGCGCTCGGCCTTGTTCTCCTCCAGCACCCCCTTTACCTGGAGGTACAGGGGCCGGTTGAAGGAGGGCAGGCGTTCACTGAGGTCCTTATGTACGGTGGATTTGCTGATGCCGAACTGCCGGGCGGCGGCCCGCACCGTGGCACGGTTCTCTATGATGTAAAGCGCCAGCCGGCAGGCGCGTTCCTCGATGTTCCCTTTCAAGCAGCAACACTCCTCCATTCATTCACTGGTGGAGTATATGAAGGGGGACCGACAGATATTTCTGCTCCGGCAGGAAAGGGACTTGTAATGTAGAGCGGCTTGGTAGATAATAGAGGAGCCTCAAAGCGAAAAACAGGCCCTCTTATGGAAGAAAAAGGACAAAAACGGGCATGATACAGGAGCGCACAGCTCCAGAGCCCTCCCTGCTGTTTGCCGCTGCGGAGGCCAGCGATCCTATTACGACAAAGAAAAGAGACACATCATGCAATTTAAGCAACTGACGCTGAATGAGATCCCTCTTGTTCAGCCTTATTTCCGGCAGATGAAATCCAGGACCTGCGACTTTACCGTGGGCGGAATGTTCATGTGGCGGAATTACTATAAAATGGAATATGCCATGGACGGGGAGATCTTTTATTCCCGTCTCCACGACCAGGACGGCCAGGTGTACTACAATCTCCCTCTGGGGGGCGATGTGGCCGTCGGCATCCAGGTGCTGAAGGGGCAGACCGAGGGCGGCCCGCTGCGGTTCTGCACCGTCCCGGAGTGCTATCTGGAGGAATTCCAGGCCATCTGTCCGGGGTGTGCCGTCAGCGAGCAGACCGATTTTGCCGACTATCTGTATCAGGCCTCCGATCTGGCCCAGCTGGGGGGGAAGCGGTACAGCGGCCAGCGCAACCAGATCAGCCAGTTCAAGCGGGGGGTGGAGGGGTGGTCCTTTGAGCCCCTGACCGCTGGAAACGTAGGGGCGGTGGAGGCCTTTTTCACCCAGACCTATCTGTCCGGCGCGGGCGCCGGGGCCACGGAGCGGGAGGAAAACGACCGGGTCCTGGAGGTGCTGCAAAATCTGGACCGGTACGGCATGGTGGGGAGCGTGCTCACCGCCGACGGGTCCATCGTGGGCTTCTCCCTGGGGGAGATTGTCAACGACACCCTGTTTACCCACATCGAAAAGGCCGACCGAAGCTGCAAGGGCGCCTATCAGATGCTGGTCAATCAGTTTGCCGCCGCTTACACGGGGGGAGACGTGACCTATATCAACCGGGAAGAGGATATGGGGGACCCCGGCCTGCGGCGGGCCAAGCAGGCCTACCACCCCATAGAACTGCTGAAAAAATATGTGGTTGAGGTAATGTGACATGACGACCGGGATGCTGCGAGACTGTCATATGGAGCAGGTGATGGAGCTGTTCTGTCAGTGCTTCCAGGACGATCATTTCTACAAGCGCTCCTTCCCCTCGGAAGCCACCCGTATGCAGGATATGAGGAAGGCCTACGGGCCCAGCCTGCTGTACTGCCTCCGGCACGGAGACTGCCGGGGGATCTGGGACGGGGACACCCTGACGGCCTTTCTGCTCTGCTTTGATTACCGTAAGGTGCGGGGGGAGGACTTTGCCTCCTTCCGGATGATCTTCGCCGGGGAGGATGGGGGCCAGGGCCTCCCCTACAGCGCGTCCCTCCACGACGTGGTGGAGGGGCTGCCTGGGGATGTGCTCTACCTGCTGTCGGTGGCGGTGCGCCCCGCCTGCCAGAACCGGGGCCTGGGGGCCTGCCTCATCGACCTGATCCTGAAGGACTATCCCCGGCACTACCTGGTCAGCGACGTGTCCAACCCGGACTCCCTGGGGATCTACCGGAAGCGGAACTTCTCCATCCGGGAGATCGAGAAGGACTACAATCTCATCATCCATGCCCCCCAGGACCCCGCCCATACCTGCTCCATCGGCAGCACGGTCAAGCTGCTGCTCCCCTCCCCCGGCCTGCTGGAGCGGTATCAGATCCCCTGCCGTGTGGTGAAGGAACAGACGGCGGTGGCCGGGTACGGCACAGTGGAGGACCACGGCGTGGCCTGCTTTGTGACCCGGGAGGGGGAGTTGGCCATGGGGGCCGTGGTGGAGCTGGACTACGACAGCTATTTGCAGTACCAGCGGCTCATCAACGTGGCCCAGTATGAGGAGCATATGGCGGGGGACCGGGTCTTTTATGTCCAGAAAACCCCCTATCCCGCTCCGCCCCTGATGAACCGTGTGCTGGAGGAGATGCTCCCTTCCCGCCAGGCGGAATGGGCGGTGATCCCCGATGTGTTTGTGTCGGTGCCCGTTCAGTACCGGTCCATGGACCTGCTGGAGCGCTGCCCGGCTCAGCCCGACCGCAAAGCCGCCGCCCTGCTGAAGGACATGGACTTCCGCACCCACTATGAGGCGGGGGTCCCCTCCCAGCTGGAGGATGTGGACGATCTGGCCGGCTTCAAGCGCCGCATTAAGCGCTATTACCTGGGCAAGATTCCGGTTCAGATCACCAGAGAGGGAACGGTGGACTGCTACGACGAGGCAGGCGACCCCATCGGCGCTCCCGCCTTCGTGGATCTGTACATCTCCATTGACACCGACAGCAACTGCGGAGTGCTGACCTGGTACTCCCTCTCCTCCCCCTTCCTCATCAGCCACCTGATGGACAACATCATCCGCAACAATCTGATGGTGGTGGGAGCGGACGGCAGCCACACCAATTTCTTTGACTTTGTCAGCCTGAACTATGGGGTCATCAAGCGGGGCACCCCCAAGATCTTTGCGGTTATCCCCAAGGCCAAGAGCTGCCTGAAGTCCAGCCAGATCGCCTCCCTGCTGGCCGCTGAGACCATCTACCCCGACGGGGAGAATTTCGGCGAGATTGTGGACCGGGAGATCGTGGCCGCCATCAGCTCGGAAAAGGGCATGGGGCAGTATGACCGGGCCTTTGTGTGCGCCTACAGCAACGTGGTGCTCCAGTTCACCCCCGACTTTCAGGCCACCCTGCGGGACCGGCTGTGCGAGGAGTCCATCACCCTGTTTTACATCGAGCTCATTCTGCTGGAGGAGGCCGCCATCCAGATCGCCGACCGGGAGATCATCCGCCTCATTACCTCAAAGGCGGTGGACGAGCCGGTGGAGTTTCTCAAGCAGGTGGAGAATATCTACGACAATTTCTCCAAAACCATTGATTTCTGGGACATTCAGGTGAACTACCCCACCTCCCAGAAGTCCATCGATATGCTGCGCCAGGCCTTCAAGATCAAGGACCAGCTGGCGTTTATGCAGCGCAATCAGGCCCAGATGCAGACGGTGTTTGACACCAAGTGCGATATCATCGACCGCAACGACTCCAAGCGGATGGACACCTCTCTGGCCATCATCTCCATTCTGGCCATCTTTTCCGCCTGGATCGACGGGTATGACTATATCGCCACCTGGAGCGATGTGTTTTCCGGCTCCGTGATCCATCTGCTCCAGCGGATCCTGTTTGTTGGGGTGGCCATCACTGCCGGGTATGCCATCTTCCATCTGTTTGGAAACAAGTTCAGACGTTTCCTCAGCAGGCGGAGGGACCGCAGGCGGAGGCGGGATCAGAAAAAATGACCTTATCAACCGCAGAGCAGGACGGGCCCTGAAAAGGCCCGTCCTGCTTTTGTTGTCTCGGGCTGGGGAATGATGGTACAATGGAGAAAAAGTGAGACAAAATTTTCGCGGGATAAAACCGGCGGAGCCTTTTCCAACACAAACAGACAGAAACGTTCCAAAGGGAGGAAGTCATATGCAGCTTTTGTCCGATTTGTCCAACACCGAGGCGGTAGCCCGGCTTCGGGCGGGGGATGAGGAGGTCTTTACCCGGCTGTATCAGGCCTGTTATCGCATGGTCTATCTCCAGGCCATGAAAATCCTGGGGCAGGCCGATCAGGCCGAGCAGGTGGTGCAGGACGTATTCATCGCCGTGTTCCGCTCCATCGACAAGCTGAAGGACCCGGAGTCCCTGCGGTCCTGGATCGGTGGCATTGCGGTCCGGCTGGCCCTCCATCAGCGGAAGATGCAGGCCGACTCCCGTGAGTTCGCTCTGGAGGAGGAGGCTATGTTTGACCTTCTGGATTCCGGCCCGCCCGTGTCCTCGCCGGAGGATACCCTGTGCGAGCGGGACACGGGCCTGATTTTGGGGGAGCTGGTGGACCAGCTCCCCGACGAGCAGCGCACCGCCGTCATGCTCTACTACTACGACCAGTGCCCCATTAAGCACATTGCGTCCATTCTGGAATGTGCCGAGGGCACCGTCAAAAGCCGCCTGAACTACGCCCGCAAGGCGCTGGAGAAGCTGATCCTCCAGCGGGAGCAGCGGGACGGCGTGCGGCTCCATGCCCTCAACCCGGGACTGCTCTTCCTGGCCATGGTGCTCCAGGAGCAGAATCTGGCGGTGGACCCGCAGACCATGGAGCGGGGGCTGCTGGCCGTCAAGGGGGCTCTGGGCCTCACCGCGGCGGCAGCGGCAGGCTCCTCTGCTGCGGCTTCCACCTCGGCGGCTTCCACCGCAACTGCTGCCGCCTCCGCTTCGGCGGCGGTTGGTGCCGGGGGCGGGGGTCTGACCCTGGGCAGCAAGGTGGCCATTCTGCTGGTGGCGGCGGCTGTGGCTACGGGAGGCGGCGTGTTTCTGGCCACCCGGCCCCCGCAGGAGCCCCAGCCCAGTGTCCCGGTGATGGCTGTGGTCTCCCCCACCCCATCGGCTATGCCCTCGGCCGCGCCCAGTCCTACGCCCTCGGCCACGCCGTCGGTTACTCCCAGTCCCGCCCCCACAGCCACCCCCAGCTCAGCGCTCATGCTCCGGTTCTCCACCACCGGGGTCACCGGGGTTGGTGTAGCCGTGGGGG
>NZ_NFHA01000060.1:0-6790 GCF_002159225.1 Flavonifractor sp. An91
CGTCCACCCCTCCTATCAGTGGCCTCTGGCCCCCACCCTGCCCCTGGCCCAGGTAGACCTGGACAAGGCGTTGGAGGAGAAGGACTACCGCAAGCAGCTGAAAAAGTGCCGCAAGAAGCTGGCCGCCCTCCACAACGAGCTCTACCGGAAGAAGGTGCCGGTGGTGGTGGTGTACGAGGGCTGGGACGCCGCCGGCAAGGGGGGCAACATCAAGCGGCTGGCCTCCGCCCTGGACCCCCGTGGGTATGAGGTCCTCCCCATCGCCGCCCCCACCAAGGACGAGCTGGCCCGCCACTACCTGTGGCGGTTCTGGACCCGGCTGCCCAAGACGGGGCACATCGCCATCTTTGACCGCAGCTGGTACGGCCGGGTGATGGTGGAGCGGCTGGAGGGCTTCTGCACCACCGACGACTGGCAGCGTGCCTTTGACGAGATCAACGAGTTCGAGCAGGAACTGGTGAGCTCCGGCATGGTGGTCATCAAGTTCTGGGTGCAGATCGACAAGGACACCCAGCTGGAGCGGTTCAATGAGCGGCAGGCCGACCCGGCCAAGCAGTGGAAGATCACCGAGGAGGACTGGCGCAACCGGGACAAGTGGGATGCCTACGAGGTGGCGGTGAACGAGATGCTCCAGCGCACCAGCACCGCCTTTGCCCCCTGGCACATCCTGGAGTCGGTGGACAAGAAATACGCCCGCATCAAGGCCATGAAGATCGTCATTGAGGCCCTGGAGCGGGCTCTGGAGCAGCCTTCATAAGGGCGGGGTTTATCCCCGCCCTCTTTTTTGTACTTATGGTTGACAACTGTCTACCTTTGTGCTATGCTCCAATTAGAAGAGGTAGACAACTGTACACCAATGGAGGGATGCCCTATGAAGATCCACCTGTCCGACGGCGAATGGAAGCTGATGGACCGCCTGTGGGAGGACGGTCCGGCCACCATCACCCAGCTGACCCGCGCCCTGGAGGGGGAGACCGGCTGGTCCAAGCACACCATCATCACCATGCTCTCCCGGCTGGAGGCCAAGGGGGCGGTGACCCACCATGAGGAGGGCCGGGCCAAGGAGTACACCCCCCTGCTCCCCCGCCAGCAGGCGGAGGAGACCGCCACCCGGCACTTTCTGGACAAGGTATACGGCGGCAGCCTGGGGCTGATGGTGAGTACCCTGGTGGACAGCCGGGCCCTGACCCAGGAGGACATTGACCAGCTCTCCGCCATTCTGGAGCAGGCAAAGGAGGAGTCGTCATGAAAGAAGTCATCCTCACCGCGTCGGTGCTGATCCTGGCCCTGATCCTCTTCCGGTTTCTCTTCCGCACCGCCATCCCCCGCCGGGTGCAGTACGCCCTGTGGGCGTTGGTGCTGGTGCGGCTGCTGGTGCCGGTGCAGCTGCCCGCCCTGCCCGTTGTTTCGGTGCTGGATGTGAGCCAGCAGGCCGGGCAGCAGCTCACCGCCGTTCTGGAGGGGCCGGTGGAGGTCCCCGCCCAACCGGCCGCCCAACAGACCACGGACAACACCCAGACCCAGGTTTTGGAGGGCGTTTCCACCGCCGGAGAGACCAGTACCACCCTCCCCGCCTCCACCCTCTCCCCGGCTCAGGTGCTGGATGTGGTGTGGAAGGTTGGTATGGCCGCCATGGCCGCCTTCTTCCTCACCGCCAATGTCCGGTTCCGGCTGAGGCTGAAAAAGAGCCGGGTCCCCTTCCAGGTGGAGGGTTGTCCCCTGCCGGTGTATCTGTCTGACCGGCTCTCCTCCCCCTGTCTGGTGGGGCTGGTGCGGCCCGCCATCTATCTCACCCCCGCCGCCGTCTGGTCGGGCCACCTGGAGTATGTGCTCCTCCACGAGCGCACCCACGCCAGACATCTGGACCCCCTGTGGGCCCTGCTGCGGTGTGTGTGCCTCACCATCTACTGGTTCCACCCCCTGGTGTGGGCTGCCGCCCTCCTGTCCCGGACAGACTGCGAGCTGGCCTGCGACGAGGGGGCCATGGCCCGACTGGACCACGACCGGCGGCTGTCCTACGGCCGCACCCTGCTGGCTCTGGTGCCGGTGGCGGGCCGTCCCGCCAATCCCCTGCTGGCCGCCACCACCATGGCCTCCGGCAGGCGGCAGCTGAAGGACCGCATCACCCGCATCGCCCATGATAAGCGCCCCGTCCTGGCCGCCGTGCTGGCGGCGGTGCTGCTGGCGGGTCTGGCGGCGGCCTGTACCTTCTCCGGGCCAAGGACCGCCGTATATGAGGACGGGACCTTCACCCTGTCCGCATCCGACCTGACCTCCTACTCCGCCCCCGCCGTGCCCCAAAATCCCACCATCGAGCAGCACTTCGACCTGGACTCCTATGTTGAGGGCGGCGAAACCCCACCCTGGACCATGCGGGAGGGTCCCAGAAGCGAAAACGCCGGCGCCATGCTCTTCCTGCATAGCAAACAGTCCGGCAGCGGGAAGGGGCTTCAGGAGACCTACCAGCTGTTTTACTACCTGGACCTGATGGGCACCGACGGTTTCATCACCTCCTACCCCGGCGTGCCGTCGGAGCGGCAGGATGAATGGTTCTACGACCTGTTTGCTGTGGACGAGGAAGGAAACCGGTCCCTGCTGGCGGAGACCTACGGCAGCGCCGGCGGTCAGCTGCTGACCCAGGACCTGAACGGGGACGGGAAGGAGGAGCTGATCACCGACCGGCAGCTTCTCCTCCAGTGGGAGGATACCCTCTATGCCGTGAACTACGCCGACCTGCTGGCCCAGCGCTGGCCCGCCTTCCGCACCCTGGAGGAGGCCAGACTGTCCGCCAGAGGCAGCTGTATCCTGCTTTCCGGCACGATGGAGGATGAAAACGGCGGGACCGCCTCCTTCCTGCGCACACTCACTTTCAGCGGGGACACCCTCACGGTGGATCAGCCTGCCGCCGGGACCCAGGAGCCTGTCACCGTTCCCCTGGAGGCGCTGACGGTGTATGAAGAACTCAGCGACCCTCAGCCAGAGCCCTGGAGGGAGTCTACCCGGTTCGGCGCCAATTTCGACGACCAGTTCTACTTCGGCCTCTACACCCTGAAGGACGGCACCTGTGTCCCCCGGATCACCCTGGAGAACGATGACGTGGTGCCCTCCTTTGACCGTCTCCCCCTGGGGGTTGTGGCCGACAACCGGTGGCTGGACGACTTCCCCGCCCTGCTGGGCTACCAGGGCCTGCTGGCGGGCTGGAGCAATGACTCCAAGGAGGTCAACTGGACCATCGACCTGTACCGCTGGAACCAGGAGGAAGGTCTGGTCCGCTTCCTGCGGGCGGAGAGCACCCTCCGGGGAAATGTCAGCATCCTGGACCTGAACGGGGACGGGGACTGTGAGCTGGTCACCGACAAGCAGCTCTTCTTCCGCCGGGACGGGACCATCTACACCGTCACCTACGAGGACTTTTTAAAGGAGCACTGGCCTGCCTTCCGCAGTCTGGACACCGCCGCCGCCGACCCGCTGGAGGGCTGCGTGGTGCTGGCGGGCACCTGTGAGGACGAAAACGGCCAGACCGTCTCCTTCTTCCGGCGGCTCTGCCTGGAGGACTCCGGCCTGACCCTGGCCGGTTGAGACGGCAAAAGGCGGGCGGCCACATGGCCGCCCGCCTCTTTCCGTCTTTACGAAACTCCCCCGGTCTCCCGCAAGCCGCCCAGGATATGGAGGTACCGGACGGCCCGGAAGGCGTAATTCCCCAGGGGCTTCCGGTCCACATCGTAGGAATGGGCGGCCACCAGGGTATTGCGCAGGGTGGGCCGTGCCCCCACCTGGACCACCACGGCGGTATGGGTAAATACGTCCCCCTGGGGGCTGAGCTGGACGATATCCCCCGGCAGCAGCAGGTCAAGACCGGTCTCCACGGCGTAGGGGCCGGGCCGCATCCTCCCGTCGGTGAGGTAGCGGTAGAGAAACTCCACCCCGGTCCAGGCCGGGGCTTTGTTGTTGGCGTCCAGGTAGTACCAGCCGTAGTCCGGGGTGTAGTCCATCACCCCGATGCCGGCGTACAGGCACTGGGAGGCGAAACTGGTGCAGTCGCCCCCCACCTCCTCATAGTCGTAGTAGGCCGGGTTGCGGCCATAGGCCCACCGGTGGGCGTAGCGCACGGCGGCACGGCGGTCGTATGGAACAGGCTCCCGCATAACAGTTCTCTCCCTTCCCGCTATTCTATGCGGCAGCGGGTCAGGGTGCAAAAAAGGAGAGGGTCTCCCCTCTCCTTTTCTGTGGTGATTTTGTTGGATCAGGCCTTGCCGTCGCAGCCCAGAACGTAAACCAGCTTGTGCTTCACCAGCTCCTTGATGGCGGCACGGGCGGGCTTCAGGTACTCACGGGGGTCGAACTTGTCGGGATGATCGTTGAAGAACTTGCGGATGGTGCCGGTCATGGCCAGACGCAGGTCGGAGTCGATGTTGATCTTACACACAGCGCCCCGGGCGGCCTGACGCAGCTGCTCCTCGGGGATACCCACGGCGTCGGGCATCTTGCCGCCGTTCTCGTTGACCATCTTCACGAATTCCTGAGGCACGGAAGAGGAGCCATGGAGCACGATGGGGAAGCCGGGCAGACGCTTCACGACCTCGTCCAGGATGTCGAAGCGCAGGGGCGGGGGAACCAGCTCGCCCTTCTCATTGCGGGTGCACTGAGCGGCGGTGAACTTGTAGGCGCCGTGGCTGGTGCCGATGGCGATGGCCAGGGAGTCACAGTTGGTCTTGGAGACAAACTCCTCCACCTCTTCGGGGCGGGTATAGTGGGAGTCGGCGGCGGACACGTTGACCTCGTCCTCCACGCCGGCCAGAGCGCCCAGCTCGGCCTCGACGACGACGCCGTGATCGTGGGCATACTCAACGACCTTCTTGGTGATCTCGATGTTCTCGGCGAAGGGCTTGGAGGAGGCGTCGATCATGACGGAGGTAAAGCCGCCGTCGATGCAGCTCTTGCAGGTCTCGAAGCTGTCGCCGTGGTCCAGATGCAGGCAGATGGGCAGGCCGGTCTCAATGATGGCGGCCTCAACCAGCTTCACCAGGTAGGTGTGGTTGGCGTAGGCGCGGGCGCCCTTGGAGACCTGAAGGATCAGGGGGGCGTTGACTTCCTTGGCAGCCTCGGTGATGCCCTGGACAATCTCCATGTTATTGACATTGAAGGCGCCGATGGCGTAACCGCCGTTGTAGGCCTTCTGGAACATTTCCTTAGTAGTTACGAGAGGCATATCAGTCATCTCCTTTTTTTGATGCACCATGATTTTAGCAGGTCTCCTTGATAATTTCAAGAGGACGTGATATGATATTCCCGCAAAATCAAAATTTGTAAAAATTTATTCAACCAACAGGAGGCAACTTTCATGAGTGAACTGAGAGGCGCTTGTATTATCGGCCAGTCCGGCGGTCCTACCGCCGTCATCAACGCCAGTGCTCTGGGCGTGATCCGCACCGCCCTGGACACCGACTGCATCACCCGGGTGCTGGGCGCCGCCCACGGCATCAAGGGCGTGCTGGACGATAAGCTGTATGATATGGGCCAGGAGGACGCCGCTGAGCTGGATCTGCTCAAGTACACCCCCTCCTCCGCTCTGGGCTCCTGCCGCTATAAACTGGCCGACCCCGACAAGGACGATACCGATTACAAGCGTATCCTTGAGATCTTCAAGAAGTACGACGTGCGCTACTTCTTCTACAACGGCGGCAACGACTCCATGGACACCTGCAACAAGATCTCCAAGTATATGCAGAAGGTGGGCTATGAGTGCCGCATCATGGGCGTACCCAAGACCATCGACAACGACCTGAACGGCACCGACCACTGCCCCGGCTTTGCTTCCGCCGCCAAGTATATCGCCACCTCCTGCGCCGAGGTATGGCAGGACGCCCACGTCTATGATACCGGCATGGTCACCGTCATTGAGATCATGGGCCGTCACGCCGGCTGGTTGGCCGGCTCCGCCGCTCTGGCTTCCGTGGCCGGCTGCGGCCCCGACCTGGTCTACCTGCCCGAGACCGACTTTGACATGGATCAGTTCGTCAAGGACGTAACCGACATCTACAACAAGACCGGCAAGTGCATGGTGGCCGTGTCCGAGGGCATCCACTATGCCGACGGCCGCTTCGTGTCCGAGGCTGAGACCTCCGCCACCGACGGCTTCGGCCACGCTCAGCTGGGCGGCCTGGCCGTCAAGCTGGCCGACATTATCAAAAACAAGACCGGCGCCAAGGTCCGCGGCATCGAGCTGTCCCTGCTGCAGCGCTGCGGCTCTCACGTGGGCTCCAAGACCGACATCGACGAGGCCTTCCTGGCCGGTAAGACCGCCGTGGAGGCTGCTGTGGCCGGCACCACCGACAAGATGGTGGCCTTCCAGTGCACCCGCGACGGCGGCTACAAGTGCGAGACCGTGCTGCAGCCCCTGGACATCGTGGCCAACTTCGAGAAGAAGGTGCCCCGCGAGTGGATCAACGAGGCCGGCAACGGCGTGAAGCAGGAGTTCATCGACTACGTCCTGCCCCTCATCCAGGGCGAGGCCAACGGCCCCAAGGAGCACTCCCTGCCCCGCTTTGCCCGCCTGAAGAAGGTCCTGACCGTCGATATGTAATCCAACGACAGAAAAGAGCCGTTCCCACCACGGGAACGGCTCTTTTTATATCGTGATGAAAAGAAGAGGCGGCACTGCCGCCTCTTCCCAGCCTGTCGAAAAAGATCACCGAAAGGTGGCCTTTTTCTCGTATTGAGGAAAAGAAAGCGGTATAATAGTGTGGGGGGATAAAAATGCTGGTAAAGAACGCAGAAAATCGAGGACAGC
>NZ_NFHA01000061.1:0-6504 GCF_002159225.1 Flavonifractor sp. An91
TGTCTGCCAAACTCCTGACAAGAGGAGAAATAGACTGGTTATATAATTACTGAATGTTTATTGGGGGCCTTTTGCTCACTTGCGGGGCCCAATGTTCACATTCCAAAATGCCAAACACACTGATAGAACGATGTGAAATCTCTGACAACAAGAGATTTAATAGCCTATCAGCAGAGATGAAAGAGCTATAAACTTTATAAAAGTGACTATTTCTTGACAGCGAACGCTCTCTATGATAGAATAACAACCGACAATCTGTCGGTCTTGATGTGTTTGGGAGCGTGTAGAAAATGCGAATTGTAAAAGAGGCGGAAGAACGCAAAAATGAGATATTGGATGTTGCAGGGAGATTGTTTGGAGAACAAGGCTATGATGCCACAAGCACCAATGACATTCTGAAAGAAATCGGCATTGCAAGAGGTACGCTTTACTATCATTTCAAATCCAAAGAAGAAATTTTGGATGCAATGATTGACCGTATGACAGAGCAAATACTTGAAAAAGCAAAATCAATTGTGAAACAAACGGAGATACCCGTGTTACAGCGTTTTACGATGATGATGCTTGCTCTTAATATAAGTGACGGCAGCTTTGGTCATGAGATATTGGAACAGGTACATAAACCGCAAAATGCCCTTATGCACCAGAAAATACAAGAAAAATTATTGTTCGAAGTCACACCGCTTATTGCGACATTGATTACGGAGGGAATTTCGCAGGGGATATGCCAGACGGATTATCCAGAAGAAGTTGCTGAAATGACTTTTTTATATTCCTATACAGCATTTGATGACCTCATGGAATATAGCGAGGAAGAAAAGAAAAAGAAGATGACAGCATTTATTTATAATTTGGAGCGGCTTCTAAATATGGAGCAAGGAAGTATGGAGGAAATTATCCGTCCGTTATTTGGACAGAAATGATGTTTTCCGATAATTATGGAGTTTGATTAAATTATAGGAAGGAAAGATAAGGGAACAGATTTGTTCCTTTACTTTTCAATCCGTTACCGACAGGCAGACGGTCTATAAATAAACTGTATTTTTAGAGAAGAAGACCAAAGTCATAGCAAAAGGGGAAATGCCACGCAAAGTAGCAGAAAAAACTGAAATGTAAACCCTGCTTGCTTGTAATGCAAAATACGCTTTCCTATACTGGGCATATCAAAATAAGGAGGTCACGAACATGACATTTGCAGAGAAATTAAAATCCATCCGCAAGCAGGCAGGAATGTCGCAGGAACAGTTGGCAGAGAAGCTCAGCGTGTCCAGACAGGCGGTTACGAAGTGGGAAACGGATGCGGGTATTCCTGACATTGAAAATATCATGGCAATCTCCGCCCTGTTTGACATTTCCATTGACGAGCTGCTCTCTAATGAAAGAGGGGCGAAAAAACCGACGGATTATCTTTATGAGAGTATCACGGAGTACGATATTGACGAGCCGAAACGCTATGATATGAAGTTTGGCGGAGCAAAGCAATTCCAGTTGTCAGGCTACGAAGGCGAGAAAATCCGTGTCCGTCTGGCATCCAATACCTTCTCCACGCTCCAGAATGATTTCAAGGTCAAGATTGACGACATCCGAAAAAGGATTGATGTGGATGTAAACCGAAAAAATGGCGTATCCGAAACGACGGCAAAGGAAGCGGTCAGTATCTTCGTCCAAATCCCATCACCCTATGTCGGGAAAATCGAATGTGCGGTCAATGCGGAGACGGTGGAAATCCGTTCTCTGGAATGCGACAGCATAGAGCTTGATGTAAAGACGCCGTATATCGCTTTGGCGGATGTTTCTGGTACGGTAGAGGTAAACTGCAATCTGGATATGGAGATTGTATGCCGTTCTTTGAATGGGGAGATTGCAATCAACCAAGTATCGGCAACCTCAAAAATCCATGTTCCAGAGGACACTGTTTTTACTGCCGTTACAAAAGGGATTGGAACAAGTATCTCTTATGAGAAAGACGGACGGCAGACGGAACGCTTCGACACGCCCGATGCGGAGAATATCATTGAACTGAACGGTATCAAGAGCGAGCTTGTCATTAGCACGGACAGGGAAAGGAGCTAATGGAATGAAAACAAATTATCTGAAGAAATATATCATCAGCTCCTATATTCTGGTCTGGATGCTTATTATTTTTGTAGCAGGCTCGGCAAGCCTTGTCTTTCATGCGCCGCCTGTCATCATGTGGGTTGTCCGAAACCTTATCGCATGGTCGCCGACCTATCTGCTTTTGATTGGATGGAGGTATTTCAGACCATATGAAACAAGGACGGCTTTTGTGAAGCGGTGCTTTTCTGGGAAAGTAAAGCTGCTTCCGTTGCTGCTCTCCTTTGCCTTTACTTTTGGCATCAGCGTGTTGTCGTTGTTTCTCTATTCCATTATGACGGGAAAGCCAATGCTGTCCTACATCAATCTGGGAACGACAGCATTGCCGCTTAGTATCTTCCTCTCCCTGACTTCGGGACCGACAGGGGAGGAATTAGGATGGCGTGGCTTTATGCGGGAGGAATTTCATAAAAAGTATGGCTTTTTGAAATCCTCTGTCTGCCAGGGCTTGGTATGGTGCTTCTGGCATACTTTGCTTTGGGTGGTGGACTCGGAGTTTACTGACTGGAGGGCAATTCCCTATGTCATTTCCAATATCGTTGTGATTACATCCATTACGGTGCTGATGAACATTTTTCTGGAACGGCATAATAACCTGCTCTATTCGGTATTGCTGCACTTTGGCTTTAATATCGTTTATGTGTTTTTGGATGCGGATATAGGGTTCTTTGTGATTTTGACCGTTCTGTATCTTGTAATCACGCCGATTGCCGTGCTTGTAAGGAATAAGACTGTTGAAAAGCCTTTGGAAAAGAATAATAGCGAAGAAAGGAAAAGTAAAGAATGAGCAATTTAGAGAAAATCCAAAAAGGCATGAGGGTGTTGCAGATACTCTCAAAAATTATTCTGATATTTGCCATTGTAGGAGTGGTTTTAGCGTCCATCGGGGCAACTCTTGTGGCATCAGATGTGTTAAATATGGAAAACCAGTTTCTCAATTTCCTGTCGGTTACGGCTGAAATGAGCAAAGGGCAGCTTGTAGGGATTTTAGCTGCTGCGGCAATCTCTTTGCTGTCTGGCGGAATCCTCACGGCATTTGCCTATCGCTATTTTACAGCGGAGTTGAAAGAGGGTACGCCGTTTACAAACGCAGGTGCAGATAGGATAAAGCAGCTTGGAATTATAGAGATTGCAATATCTATTATATCTATGTCAGTGATAGACGGCATCTACGAAAATATCGGTCTGGCAGAATGGAACAGGTTTGATGATGCAGGCAGTATTACGCTTGGCATCTGCTTGATTTTACTTTCTATGGTTGTCCGTTATGGTGCGGAACTGGAGCAGAAAAATAAAGGGAAATAGAATGGTTTTTTTTATGGTGAGTAGTGAATGGATAACATCTTATTCAAAAAACTGTCGTCCTCGACAATCAAAATCTGTTTCATTGTTTCACTTCCTTTGAGCTTTTTTATAGTATAACAGAGAAATGTCCGTAAAATGTTACAGCATAGAGTATTTTCCTTTTCTTTGATTATATGAGAACAAGAAAGTTAAAGCAAGGAACAGAATATGAATTATAGAGTGCAGCATCGTCATAAACCATGTGCTGAACACGAGAGCTGAAAAGCCCCTCCTGTCTACGCATTTAGGGGTCAAAAAGCCCACGGAAATCAAGGCTTTTCGGGGGTGGTCGGTGGGGTGGCAGAATGATTTATCAAATACCTGTCGGAATGGGCTTTGAAATGCGTAGGAAAATCTTTCCGGCGCTGGTTTTCCCGCCGGTTCTGTGGTATGCTGGAATAAGACAAAAAACGACAGGAGTTGACACGATGGCCGAACATGAAATGTTACTGGACACTGATACCATCAAGGCCGCCGTTGCCGGTGAGAAGTGGGCCAAAGAAAGGGTGATCGAACACTACACCCCCTTGATCGACGAGCTGACCGTTGACGAAGATATGAAGCAGCACCTTATTCTGAAACTGCTGGAAGAACTGCCACACTTCCCGATGGGGCAGGCATAAGAAAAAGAGCGCCGGACGCAGAGGCATACAGCCCCCGCGCGCGGCGCTTTGCTATGCTTGGATCACTCGTCCGTGAAATGGAACTGCCGCGCCTCAAAGTCGGCGTCGTGCATGGTGTCCAACTTGTCGGCAGTCTGGCGGGCCAGAGCCGCCATGTCCTCGTCCATATCCGGCAGGGCGGCCCGGATGTTGGCCGCCGTCCTGCGCCGGTCGCTCTTGTGATACATACAGATCAGGTTTTCTTCTTCCACGGTAAACTGTACCATTGTCATACCTCCAATTCGTTTTTCTTGGTTCTGGCCGGGGCCTTTTTCGGGGCTTGGGCCTGTTTGGTTTCGGATAGCTGCCTGCGGATGGAAGCGCGGGGCCTCCGCACTTCCTTGTCCCGGTTCTCGTCCTTGCCGATCAACGCATACAGGCCGTGCCGGTCTTTCATGCCGGTAAAGCACAGGGATTTATAGGGCAGCATGGAAAACAGCCGGTCAGTGTCCTTGCTGGACGCGATCTGGACGAAGTACGGGGACAGCTCCACCATGAAATGCGTTTTGTTGGGGCTGTTGGGGGCGGACAGGTCTTTCAGTCCGGCCACAATCCGCTGCGCCTCGGCCAAAATCATGCCGTCATGCAGCGCCGTGACGTGAGCTGTCAATCCTGTGCTGGTCAAAAGGGAAAGAGAGATAATACATATATATCAAGCAAGGCGGGGAGAGATCTTCAAGATCTTTCCCCGCCTTGCTTCAGCCTGTCGAAAAAGATCACCGAAAGGTGGCCTTTTTCTCGTATTGAGGAAAAGAAAGCGGTATAATAGTGTGGGGGGATAAAAATGCTGGTAAAGAACGCAGAAAATCGAGGACAGCTGGAATTTGTAAGTTTGGAAAATATGGTCCCACAGGATCACTTGCTGCGGAAGATCGATTCAGCCATCGATTTCAAGAAGATCTACGAATTTGTAGAAGATCTGTACTGCGAAGACAATGGGCGACCGAGCGTCGACCCAGTGGTGCTGTTTAAGATCGTACTAATCCAGCATATTTACGGCATTTCTTCGCTGCGCCGAACCTTGGAAGAAGTGAGCATGAATCTGGCATACCGTTGGTTCATTGGATATCCGCTGAATGAAGCAGTGCCGCACTTTTCCACAGTGAGCTACAACTTTAAGCACCGGTTTAACCACGCCACGGTGGAGTATGTGTTCCGCTGGGTGCTGAAAGCCGCAGCAGAGGAAGGATATCTGGACACGGAAGCAATTTTTGTGGACGGAACACATATTAAGGCAAGTGCCAATCTGAAAAAGCAGGCCAAAAAGGCAGTTCCCAAACAGGCAAAACGGTATACGAAAGAGCTGTTTGACGAGGTAAACAAAGACCGGGAAGAACACGGGAAAAAGCCTTTTTCGGATGACAGCGACAAAAAGCCGCCCCAAGAGAAGGAAACAGTGGTATCCACCACCGACCCGGAAAGCGGCGTGTTCCACAAGGGGGAACACAAAAAATGCTTTGCCTACGAAGCGCACACGGCTTGCGACAAGCACAATTTTATCCTTGGTGTTCACGTCACTCCCGGCAATGTCCACGACAGCGTAGCTTTTGATTCCCTCTATGACGAACTATGCAAGTACCATCCCGAACACAAAACAGTGGTGGCGGACAGCGCCTACAAAACACCCTGGATCTGCAAGAGAATTTTTGAGAGCGGCCGCGTTCTTTCCACCTGCTATACCAGACCCAAAACCAAAGAGAACAGCCACCCCTGGTGGGCCTATGTGTATGACGAATACTTTGACGATGTGATCTGCCCCGAATACCACGCACTGCATTATTCCACCACAAACCGGGACGGTTACCGGGAATACAAAAGCCGCGCCTATCTTTGCAAAATTTGTCCCACCAGAGGAATGTGCACCGAAAACGCCAAGTGTGAGAAAACTGTGCTGCGCCATGTCTGGCAGGACTACGTGGAGATGGCAGAGCATATCCGGCACATGGCGGTGTACAAAGAGCTGTACCGGCTGCGAAAAGAGAAGATTGAGCGTGTGTTTGCCGATGCGAAGGAAAAGCACGGGATGCGTTACACACAGTACAGAGGCTTGGCTCAGGTGACAAACTGGGTGAAGCTTAAATTTGCTGCCATGAATCTGAAAAAGCTGGCCATCTGGAAATGGAACGCCACCCATCCAGGGTCGGATCTCCGCAAACCAACAAGATGGAGAGGAAATCTTCTTCCTTTTTCTCTGTTCTTTTACTTTTCATGCAAAAAACCTGCTCTGGCTTGATTGTCACAGCAGGTTTTTCTACAAGCTGAAGCAAGGCGGGGAGAGATCTTCAAGATCTTTCCCCGCCTTGCTTTTTGCTCAATGGACTGAGTTGTTTGGCATCATAAACCAGCTACTGAGCAAATTGTCAGTTCACAATATAGGAAACAT